>JAKADD010000073.1 GCA_021820825.1 Bacillota bacterium | reverse complement strand
CGTTGTCGCCATACACAGGCTTGGGCATAAAAGTCGCCACTTTGCCATACCGCCTCGCGACATTGCGCACGATGTACTTGTATAACAGGACGGTATCGGAAACGGTTGTCAGAGTGCTGAAGCGGAAATTAATCTCGGCCTGCCCGGCGGACGCCACTTCGTGGTGATGCCGCTCCACCCGGATTCCCGCATTCATCAGTTCCATTACAATTTCGGTCCGCAGATCATGCTGGCTGTCCGTCGGTTGAACAGGGAAATAGCCGCCCTTGTTCTTCACCTTATAGCCAAGATTGGATCCTTCTTCATCCTTCCCTGTATTCCAGTTCGCTTCCTCTGAATCAACGTGGTAAAAAGCCCCGCTCTGCGCAGAGGAAAAACGCACATCGTCAAACACGAAAAATTCCAGTTCAGGGCCGAAATAGGCTGCAGTGCCAATTCCCGTCTGCAACAAAAACGCTTCTGCTTTTTGAGCGATATACCTCGGATCACGATTGTATCGCGTGCCGTCTGGTTCGTATACGTCACAAACCAGATCGAGAGTCGGCACAGCGGTGAACGCATCGACGTACGCCGTAGAAAGATCGGGCCGCATCACCATGTCACTCTCTTCAATGCCCCGAAATCCCTGGATACTCGACCCGTCAAACGCTATGCCATTCACCAGATTGTCTTCTTCAATTTCAACGGCAGGTATCGTAACATGATGCTGCCTTCCTGGCATGTCGACAATGCGAAAATCAACCATTTGAATATTTTTCTCTTTGATGAGAGCTAAAATGTCCGACGGCGTCAATCTACCATCTCCCAATTGTAAAATGGACCTATCACAATCAGTATACGACAGCAACGACACAAACGTCAATCCAGAGTGTGAGAATACCTAACGCAGATCGACATAAAATCAGTCGAACCGGAGCGTGCGTCTCCGCAGCGATATGCTAAGGACAATTCCAATGCTAAGAAAGTTAACAACCAGAGAAGAACCTCCGTAACTGACAAACGGCAACGTAATGCCAGTCGCAGGACTGATGACCAGATTCATTCCGATGTTCTCAAAGATCTGAAATGCAAAGAGACCCACTGATCCAGCCACAAGGTACGCGCCAAAATCGTCCAGAGCCGAAGTGGCAACTTTGACCATTCGGTATAACATAACCAAAAAAAGCATGATCAAAACGCTGGATCCGATAAAACCCAACTGTTCTGCGATCGCAGAAAATATGAAGTCCGTCCATTGAAAGGGGATCCAGCTTCCATTCGTCTGCGTACCATGCAGCAACCCGGATCCGAAAACCCCCCCTGATCCTACTGCAATCTCCGCTTCCAGCACCTGATAGCCAGCGCCTGTTGGACTCGAACCCGGTTCGATAAAAGAGATCAGACGTTTTGCCTGATACGAGTGCATAATATGTTGATGCCTGAGCAGACTCACGGTTTCATGGGAAAACGGTCCAATCGCCAGAACAAACGCTACCAGGAACGCGGCTGACCCAGCAACCATGAAACGCAGATGCTTCTTCTGCACATACACGAGCAGCATCGAATACAGGATCGCCAGCATAACAAGCGCCTGGCCCAAAGCCGGCTCCTTCAGAGTCAGCGCGAAGGGCACGGCAAACACACCCAGAATGGGCAACAAACTTTTGAATGAGTAATCCGGGTACTCCTTTTCATTCATTTTCGCCATGTAATCAGCCGTCCATATGATCAGCGCCAGTTTCATGAGCTCAGACGGCTGAAAACTCAGACCGGCGGGCAGCGAGATCCAGCTGTGCGCGCCGTTGACCGAATGAAATGCAAAGACTGCCACAAGAAAGAACAGGCACACACCGTAAATCCACCAACGCCACTTCGACAATGTTTTGTAATCGATCATCATCATCACAAACATGGCCGAATAACCCAAAACCTCCCACACAACCTGGCGAAGCAGGATGTGCGGCGGGATGCCAAGCAGTGCGTTTCCTGTTGCGGGATTGGCTTTTCCGTATGTAGACGTATAAATGGCGATGCAGCTGAAAATGGAGATGCAAATCATGACAAAAATCAACGGGTACTCCAGATCGCGGATATTGCGTTTCACTACGGATTCCATACCACTGCCTCCAAGCAAAAATGATCTGTAGAACATCATCTCACGAGCGGCCCATTTGCGCAACGTTTCATGATCGATACCGACGTTTCCATGATTTCCATCCGATCAGGGAACACAGCATCAGGAACAGACTGACGCCAAGCAGGGAGAGTACGACAGGCATCGGCAGATTGTCCGCCACAAGAGCGATCTGCGGCCCCGCAAAGCGCCCCAGAGTGATGAACACCGTTACCCACACGCACACTCCTGTGTAAGCGGCCAGCGCAAATCGGGGAAATGACATCCCGCCCAACCCGGCCACGATCGCCGTCAGGTGGCGAATGCCCGGAATAAAGAAACCGCCAAACAGTGTGAACGTTCCATACCGCGCCAGATATGTTTCGACGCGGCCCAGCGTCCTGTCTGTAATATGAAAAAAACGTCCGAAACGAAGCACCAGCGGCCGACCGACAAACACCCCGACAAGATAACTGAGCGTAATGCCGATTGCGCCCCCTGTAATGCCAGCCAGCAGCGCAGGAAAATACGACAGATCGCCGCGGTATACAAAGTACCCGACGGCGGTCAGGATCGTCTCGTCGGGAAGCGGCAGACCCACGATGCCCAGTACAAGTATACCCGTCAGGCTTATATAGCCATAGTGCTGAATCAGATGCACAATCAGCCCGTCCGCGATGTCCGTCACCTCATTTGCACAGATAAGTTATCTGCGGAGTGCGCAAAACGCGCTATTTTGCTCCGGCTCCGCAAGCGCCTCCGTCAGTAGCGCGGGCAGCCGCATATTCTGTCTGGTGAGGAGGTGGAAATCGATGATGATTCCCCGCGCGCACTGGCAGCACTTTGTGGGGCGCCCCGTCCTCGTGCACACCACGGCAGGCGCCTATCGCGGACACTTGCACGGTTTTTCAAACACGCACCTGTTTCTGCATGGACATTCTCTCGCCGCGGCGACAGCTTTTGAAAGCAGCGCGCTGACCACACTGGATCAGGCAACACCTGCCCTGCTGATGGAGCAGGTCTACTTTCCCGGCGCTGCGCTGGCCGTTCCACTGGCGGCCGTTGTCGGCATAACGGCTATTGGACTGGGCGCTATGGGCGCCTGGTGATTCCGGCGCGTTGACGCTGCAAGCGCCGCCTTGGTGCCGCTCCTTTGCTGAGGCGGCGGGCAGTCGCCGCCTCAGCAGGGCCCGTCTCCCGTACACCCTATCTTATTGGTTTCCTGACGGCAATATGGCTGCGGCGCGGACACGAAAACTATTTGCAAAAAAACGCTGTCAAGCAGGAGGTAAAGAGCCAGGCAGCGAATGTATCATGTCAACGGAGGTTGCATGATGCGCAAACACAAACCCGATTTTCTACTCTTGTTCACTGTGCTCAGCCTGGTCGTTTTTGGCGTTGTCATGGTGTATTCTGCCAGCATGGTGTGGGCCATACAGGTGACGGGAGCGTCGCCCGCCTATTACTTTGAACGGCAGTTGATCTATGCGATTATTGGCCTTGTCATCATGTTCATCTTCATGAACATACCATACACCCGTATTCACCGCTGGGCAAAGTGGATTTCGCTGGGCACGCTGATTTCACTGATTCTGGTGCTCATTCCCGGCATCGGGCACAAGGCAGCCAATGTCAGACGCTGGATCGGACCGCCGTCGCTCAAATTTCAGCCGAGTGAAATTGCGCTTGTCGGTATCCTGATATACTTGGCCTACATATACGACAAGAACGGGAACAAGGTTGAACTCTTCAAGCGGGGCGTACTGCCGCCTCTCCTGATGGTTGGCGCGCAGTTTATCCTGATCGTTCTGGAACCGGCCACGGGAACCGCCATGCTGCTGCTTCTGTCAGGCCTGACGGTGATGTTTGCCGCCGGGATTCGCAAACTGCACATAGCGGTCATCGGCTTGATTCTGACGCCCATAATCGCTGCGTTTGCCGTCTTTGAATCGTACCGCAACATAAGGCTCGAGGTGTTTTTGCATCCCTGGTCTCCAAAATACACAAACCTGGGCGGATATCAGTTACAACAGTCACTCATTGCCATTTACCACGGCGGCCTGTTTGGGCAGGGGCTTGGACGCGGTATCGAGCCGTTTCTCTATCTACCGATCCCCCATGAAGATTTTATTTTTGCCATTATCATAGAGGAGCTCGGTTTTGTAGGAGCCGCCGCTGTGCTCGGGCTGTTCGCGCTTTTAATCTGGCGCGGAATCCGGATCAGCCAGCGGCTCACAAATCGTTTCGCCTCGTTGCTGGCCATAGGCCTGTCGAGTATGATAGGGCTTGGTGTACTGATCAATGTTTGTGTCGTGACTGGGCTCATGCCGATCACTGGCATTCCGTTGCCGTTCATCAGCTACGGCGGCACCGCGTTGATCATGAAACTGTGTGCGGCAGGCATGCTCTTGTCCCTGTCGCGATACACGGTGGACAGTCCAGTCACGCGCGAGACGCCGTCTGCAGCGCAGATCAGGCCAGTCGATTTTGACAGCGTGTTTCACAAAGATTCCCGCAGCGTGAAATCCAGGGCTAAAGGCGTTGGCGTCAGATCCACAAGGAGCCGCCCATAACAGGAAAAACAGAGGGGGAAACCATGCAGATGGCTGAGGTCAGAAAATTGAGTGAACAGCTCTTTATGTTCGATTTGTTCGAACAGGGTATACGGGGGAGATCTTCCGCTTACGTATATACAGGGCCCAAAAAGGTCCTCGTTGAAACTGGCTCCGCCCCGTGCAATCCCCATCTTGTCGCTGGACTGGGCGCGCTTGGCCTGACGCCTGAAGATCTGGATTACGTTGTGCTCACCCATATCCATCTCGACCACGCGGGCGGCGCCGGAGTGCTTGCGCTTGCCGCGCCCCAGGCTACATTTGTGGCCCATCCGCGCGCTCTGCGCCACCTGATTGATCCAACAAAGCTGATCGCCGGTGCGAAAGCTGTCTATGGAGATGATCTCGAACGCTACTTCGGTCAAATTTTACCCGTGCCTGAGCGCCAGATCCTGATTCGCAAAGACGGCGACACACTGGATTTTGGCGACCGTCTCGTCACCTTTTACGATACTCCCGGTCATGCAAAACACCATTTCAGCATGCACGATCCCGTCCTGTCGGCAGTTTTTTCCGGGGACGCCCTCGGCGTTCGCTATGTTTCCGAATTTACCGGATGGCCATTCGAATTTGTCCTCCCTTCCTCCAGTCCTACCGATTTTGATCCGCTGGCTGTGGAAAACACGGTGGCCAAGTTGCGCGCTCTCCATCCTGCCGTGGTGTATCATACGCATTTCGGCCCCTCGCCTGCCGAAGAAGCGTTCGCAGGCACACTGGAAGGCGCGCGCATGTTCACGCAACTGGCGAACGACACGTATATCGGGCAGACAACCACATGGGAGCAGATCGCGGACGGCCTTGTGCAGCGTATTGCCGCCTGGCTGCGCGCAAACGGACACACGGAAGCACGGAACATCGCCGATCTGGGCGTGGACATCGAACTGGACGCCAAAGGATTGCTCTATTATGAGCAGCAAAAAAGCGTCCAGCGCTAACCTCTTTTTACGCCAAGCATGCCCAATACAGCCTGGTGCGCGCGCCATTCAAGCGCATCGTCGAGCGCGCCTAGCGTTTCAGGACTCCCCTTGAACGCCAGCGCCTTGGCAAGCAGATGGTCTGCAAGATGGGGATTTTTAGGGAGCAGCGGGCCATGAATATACGTACCGACGACCCCCTTATACTGGAGACCTTCTTGGTGATCCCTGCCATTGTTGCCGAAGCCCTTTAAAACCCTGCCCAGTGGAGCATAGTCATGAAACGTTCTCCCGGCGTGATTTTCAAAGCCAACAATCGTCCTGCCGGCAGACCCGCCGTCCGCAGCGACCCATTCGATTGCGATGTTGCCGATCAGCCGCCCTTTATCCGCCCTAGTGATGACCTCAAGCAGTTCCAGTCCGGGGATGCGTTCCCCGCTTTGCAACTCATAATACCGTCCCAACAGTTGATAGCCGCCGCACACCGCGAGAATCGGCATTCCCGCTTCGATTGCGGCGGCAAAATCTGCGCGATACGGCGCGAGCGCCCGACCCACGAGTTGCTGCTCGCGGTCCGATCCGCCGCCGAGCAGAACCATGTCCACGGACCCCAGGTCCACTTGCGTTCCCAGTTTTACAGGCGTCACATTCAGAGTCCAGCCGCGAGCCTGCGCGCGCCGCCGCAATACCGAAACGTTGCCCTGATCCGCATAGAGATTCAGCAGTTCTGGAAACAGATGCGCCAACCTCACCGTTTTGTCTGTCATCGTGTTGCCCCCCGCAATTCTTCTCCCAGTGGATACAGCGCCGTGTACGTTGACAACACATAGACCGGAACAGTCAGCCCGGATGTCATCCCGAGCATATCGGGAAGCTGATCGGAAATCCGGATCGCCTCTCTGTCCACCCCGGCATAGGCCAGCCGCACCGCCATATCGAGAGCCCGCGTTCCAGCGCAGATATAGCTCTGGCACCGCCCCGCGGCGACAAACCATTCCAGATCGACATCCCAGAGCCAGGATACATCGCGACCATCCGCGTCCGCGTCATTGATCGCAAAGCACACCACCTTGTCGCGCTCGTCAGCTTCCAGCGTGCGCAAAACACTGTTGGCGCCCGTGGGATTCTTGATCAGCGCCAAAATGCGGTCCGGGAACCCGGGAAACAGCTGCATCCGGCCGAGCGGCGCCTCAAAGCGTCCGGCGCCCATTTGAATGTGACGCAAAGAACGCCCCAAAAGGCGGGCCGCAGCCGCAGCCGCAAGCACATTATAGTCATTGTAGAGGCCCAGCACGCCAGCCTGAACCGCAAATTCTTCTTGCCGTCCGGCGTTCGCGCGCTCGCGAATGACGACTTCGAATGAACTGTTCGTCTTGCCGCTATAATGCGGCTCGGGTCTGTCAAAATGGCCGTTGCCGCAGGAGTAATAGCCCAGTTGCCCGTAAATGTACCGCTCATAATGCAACTCCTGCCCGCAAATCAGACAGAAAGCGCCATCGCGGACTTCATTGCGCGGCGCGGCGTCCACCGGACACTCTTCCATTCCATAGTAATACGTGAGCTCGCGCTCCCAGCCAAGCGATGTAGCCAGAGGATCGTCCGCATTGGTGAGCAGAATCGTACCGGGATACTGCAACCCCGACCGCAACAGCGCAAGCGCGCCGTCAACTTCCCCATAACGATCCAGTTGATCCCGGACCACATTGGTCACCACGATCAGCGTCGGATGATAGTGATCCGTGATGCGCGGCAAAGTGGCCTCGTCGACTTCGAGCACCGCCCGCCGCACGCGCAGGCGGCCACGCCCGTCCACATGGGGCAACAGGGCGCCGAGCAGTCCCTGCAGAAGATTCGCCCCCCCGCGGTTTGTCAGCCACGGGTGCTCATCATCCGTCAGCATGCTGTACAGGAGAGCGCTCGTTGTCGTTTTCCCATTGGTGCCCGTGATCACAACGCATTGTTCCAATTGGGATAAAAGCCGAAACAGCAAATCCGGACTGACCCTGGACGCAACCAGACCCGGCAGGCTGGTGCCGCGTCGACCAACCAGCCTCAAGAGTATTGTGACCAGCCATCCGATCCACAGGGCTGCCTGCGCCCGCAACCGTTTCATCTGGTCAAAACCCGAAAACGGTCATTCCGCCGTCGACGAAGAGCGCCTGCCCCGTTACATAACTGGCGGCGTCCGATGCGAGAAAAAGCGCCGGGCCGACCAGTTCCTCCACTTCACCGACGCGCCCCATGGGCGTGCGCGCCACGACAGCGCTCAGGTAGTCTGGGTCAGCCAGCAATTTCTCCGTAAGCGGGGTGCGGAAATACCAGGGTCCAATCGCGTTGACGCGCACTCCCTTCGCGCCCCACTCCACAGCAAGAACACGCGTCATATGCAGCACTCCGGCCTTGGCGGCCGCGTAGGCAACGCCCGTGCGCAGGGCGACGTGACCGCCGACGGACGCGATATTGACAATGCTCCCGCCGCCCTGCTGCACCATTTTTCGGCCAGCCGCCTGCGCCATCAGGAAGGCGCCCTTCAAATCCGTGTCGATCACGGTATTCCAGTCGCTCTCCTCCACCTCCAGAGCAGGAACGCGAATGTTGAGGCCTGCGTTATTGATCAGGATATCGAGCTTACCGAACGTCGCAACGACAGCGTCGACGCACGCTGTCACCGACGCGGCTGACCGCACATCGAGAACATGGCTGTACACCTCACCGCGCGCGCTTTCTTTGACAGCCCGCACAGCCGATTCCAATCCATCGCTGCCGCGGGCAGTCAGCGCCACATCCGCCCCCGCCTCCGCAAAACCTCTGGCAAGCGCCAGACCAATGCCGCGCGACGCCCCGGTCACCAACACCTTGCGACCGCTCACTGCAAACAGCTCATTCGACACATCAATTCACCCCGTAACTTCAACCAACGCCTGGCGTCCACCGCAGTGCACTGTCGTGCAATACAGATGGGCGCTAGCGTATAATACGATCATTGTACACCACGCCACAAGCAGGAGATGATTTGGTGCCGCATCGTTTTTCGCGCACGGAACTGGTGATTGGTCCGGAGGGCCTTGAGATATTGAAAAATGCCACAGTGGCTGTGCTTGGCATGGGGGGAGTGGGCTCGTACACCGTCGAAGCGTTGGCCCGTTCCGGCGTTGGCCATTTGCTGTTGGTCGATAAGGATGTCATCGATATCACCAATATCAATCGGCAACTTCCCGCGCTTACAGACACCATCGGCAGACCCAAGGTCGATGTGATGGCAGAACGCGTCGCAGCCATCAATCCCGAGTGTGTGGTGGAAACAAAACGCATGTTCTTTCTGGAGGAGACCGCAGCGGACATCTTTTCCGGTCGCCTGGATTACGTGGCAGACGCCATTGACACTGTCAGTGCAAAGATTCATCTGATTCGCCAGTGCAAGGCGCGCGCCATCCCTATCGTCTCCAGCATGGGCGCCGCCAACAAGATCGATCCTGCGCAGTTTCGCGTCATGGATATAGCGGAGACTTCGGTCGATCCGATCGCCCGTGTGTTGCGCCGTGAATTGCGCAAGTTCGGCATCGCCAGCGGCGTTACGGTTGTCTGTTCACTCGAAAAGCCGCGACCGCCGCGCGAGGGCGCGCGCATGACCGCCAGGACAGAGGGAACGGACCTGCCGCGCAAGGTTTTGCACCCTCCCGCGAGCATCGCGTTTGTGCCGCCAGTGGCCGGTCTGTTGCTCGCCAGCGTAATCGTACGGAACCTCGTTGGGCTGTAAGTCTGAAGCGCCTAATCGGCTCCCGTTTCCCGTTGCTGCGGGCGGCTCTGCAGATGGCGTTTCAGGCCAGTCTGCGCCAGCACGCGCAGGAAATCCGCCGGCGGATCGGCCACAAACAGGCGACCGTCCGGCAACTTTACCGTGTAGGCGTGCAATAACTGATGGCTGAGGTCAAACGCCGGTTTCCCCCCGTATTTGGAGTCACCCAGCAAAGGGTGGCCGAT
>JAKADD010000072.1 GCA_021820825.1 Bacillota bacterium | reverse complement strand
ACGCGTGTTCCCAGCGTCGCGTTCGTCCAGCTCTTCATATTCGTCCCCCTTGAGCGATCCCAGGATTTGATGAGATTCGCGCAAGGTTGCAAGGTCGCACGGCAACCTTGCAACCTTGCGCGAAATGTGTGCAGTAAACTGGTTAGCTCAGTGGATTCGATTGCGCTGCGCTTGCAAGCGCCGAAACAAATTGCTTGACGTTGTGATTCGTGACGAAGATCTCCATCGCGTTATTGAACGAATTGGTGAATCCAGGGTTCACGGCGCCCTGTCCAATAACCAGCACGAGTTTGTCCCGTTTGAATGACTGCATGGCTGCGCGAGAATATGCGTCGTACAGCTTCGGATTGGCGTCAAGCCGCGGAGAGAATGTTCCCTTGAGTGGATTGAACACGTCCTGACCCTGCTTGGAACCCAATACTTTGAGAAAGTCGAGTGTTGGAGTCGGGTTTTTCAGTTTCGCTGGAAGTCCAAAGACATCCGACACAGCCCCAAACACGCCATGAGTTCCAGGAGTGGCAGCCCATCCAAACCCTGCGCCCGGTTTCAGGTGCAATGCGGTGGTGAAGTAACCCTGCGCCCAGTCGCCCATGACATTCATGGCTGCCTTGCCCTGCGCCACAAGCTGGTCCGCCTGTTGCCAGTGCAATGCGGAGTAATCGGTGTTGGTGTAAGCCATCATCCGATTGAAGGTGTTCGCCGCTTCCTTGACGCCGTAAATGTTCCAGGATGCTTTCCCAGTCAACAACTGGTCGTACTTAACCGGTCCTACTGTACCCAACAGGACATCGCTAAACAGCAGCGTTGCTTCCCAGTTGCCATGATTCGCAAGAGCGAGCGGTGTGATGCCGTGTCGTTTCAGCACGGCCGCGTCAGCAAAAAACTGCGGAAAAGTAGAAGGAGCCGTCAGATGATACCGTTTGAAGACGCTCGGGTTATACCAAGTTACGTTACCACGCTGCATGTCGACAGGAACTGCGTAAATCTTTCCGTTGGTTGTAAGGAGGTTGAGCAAAGACTTTGGAAAAGCTTTATACCAACCCTGTGATTGGTAGAGTGAGTTTAAGGGTTGCATGTCACCCGCCTGAACCCATGACAGCAGCGATCCGCCGCCTGCGTGCACCTGAAATGTACCAGGAGGGTTGCCAGCTTCCATGCGACTGGCCAGAACAGCCTTCGCATTGGATCCGGCGCCGCCAGCGACGGCCTCATTGATCACCTTTACACCAGGATATTGCTTGTTAAAGACGCCTATCATTCCTTTAAGGGCCTTGCTGCTTGCCACACCCGTCCACCAACTGAAGATTTGCAGATCACCTTTTTGCTGAGCAGCAAAAGCGAGTGGAGCGGTCGTGAGGCTAAGCGCTATCGCCAGCGCCGAAGCCGCTTTCAATGTGTTGCCAAATTTCATGAGTCGTTCCTCCTTTTGATGATAAAAATTTTGTGCAACTCTCTTAAATTCGTGCACCTTGGCGACAACGCTTTCAAGGCTACCGCGCCCGAAATGTGTTACACTCTTGTTGAACATACTGCCCTTCGCAATCCGTGCGAATGCACCAGTAAGTTTACCAAGAAAATTAACACTGGCTATATACCCCGAAAACGAAGTTGTTTTGTTACACGAATCGACGCATAATGCATCTCATAGTTTTTATTATAAACTATGGTTAGTTTTCTTGCAAGAGTTTTTGGTTGTATGGTTTGAATGAACTGCCCGACGGCGATCACTCCATCCAACAAACTGCTGGAATTGGCGTGATCGCCACCTGTCCGGGCGCAGCGGCTTCCCCCTCGTTGCCCAGAAATCGGCACCGCCAGTGATCCGTGCAAAATGTCTCTGGCGAACCATCCTGTCCAGCCATCTACCTAGTTCTTCAGTACCGATCATTTCACGTTACATATTTAACGAATATGTTATCACGAAATAATTATCGTACATTAAGACGCGTCAAGCCATCTCACCCTCCCGACAGGTGAGTGCTGGAAAGACAAATTTTCATAGTGATTGTCTACCAATCCGGAAGCGCGAGCAGTTCTAAGGAGGTTCCTGATGGCGCGTCCACGCTGTGCAGGGTGGCGCATGGGCAGTTCCGGGTGAATTTCATAACGATTCGTTCCACCGAAAATTCACAGCATGTCCGCCAGATCCCGGATTCAGTCAAGCCCAGGAATGCAGAATCACGATATCCACACGCCGATTTGCGCGCATCCCCTGCGCGGAGGCATTGCTGGCAATCGGATGATACTTGCTGAATCCCTGCGCCGAGCACCGTGCTGGACTGACCCCGTGACCCACGAGAAACTGCACCACCCCAGCCGCACGGTCTGCGGAAAGAAACCAATTGCTTGGAAATTGCGCGGTGCGAATGGGTGCGCTGTCGGTGTACCCGTTGACCTGAACCCGATTTTGCACCGCGTCAAGAAAAGGCACCAGCCCAAGAAGAATGCGTTGCGCGGCAGGTCGCAACCGATCGGAGCCTGTGTCAAACAGGATATCGGCGTGGATCTCGATCTGAATCCCACGCGACCCGTTGACAGTCGTCACACTGGCGTTCAGATTGTGAACCCGAATGTATGTTTGCAGTCGCGCAAACAGGCTGGAAAACACCTTGTCCTCATGCAGTATGCCATGCACTTGCCCCGCTTGTTGCGGAGTGAGCAACACCTGCTGCAGCACACTTTTTCCGTTTGGCGCGTGCGCAACAGACGGCGCAGGTGCTTGATGCAGCAACGCAGCGGGCTGTAGCACACTTTTCCCGCCGCCTGCTCTCGCGAACTGAATCGGCGTAGTGGAACCGGAAAACGCCAGGTGGAGCGACTGGGCCAGTTGCTGAAATTTACCTTGATTCACACTGGCGACCGAATACATGATGATAAAAAACGCCAGGAGAAGCGTGATCAGGTCGCTGTAGGTGAGAAGCCAGCGCTCGTGGATTTCCTTTCGAACTCGTACCTTCTCTTTTTTCCGATTCCGCCTTGGCGCCTTCATCGCATATTCTCCTTTTTTGGTATAAAATATAGATAGTTCCCTCCAATTATAAATAGAAGGATTTCGAAGTGCTTGACGACATGACGATCGCAGTCAGCGAATACGGCGCCAGTGTCTGGGTGAAATTCGTCACCATGCCAAGTTTGCTGCTCCCGAACGCCACTGCGATCCCCCCGTTTTTATTCAATCCGTCTCGTCCAGCCGCGCCATGGCGGCCATCGCACGGCGCACGGCCTGCTCGGCCTCCACAAACACAACGTCGGATTTTCTCAGCTCCATTGTGGCAAATAAACGCGCTCTCCCTTCGTCGCTATGGAGACTTTTGCAGGCGTCGTACAATCGTTCGAGCGCCATCAGTCGTTCTCTGCACGCCGGCGTTCTGTCGTTATCCGGTTCTTGCGTGATACCCAACAGCAGAAAATCCAACGTCATACCAAAGGCGTTGACGATCTTCGCAAAATTGTTCCAACGCGACATGCGATGGCCTTTCCCATCGTTGCCGATGGTTCGCTGGAATGAATCGAGTTCCTGCGCCGCACGCTCCTGCGTTTCTTCAGCGCTCTGATCGATGCCCGACTGCGTCAACAATATACGCGCTTTTTCTACGACAACCGCGCCCAACGGTCACCACCTGCCTTTATCTCCACTATCTCGATTGTACCGAAATGTTGTGGCGAAGAAATAAAATTTGCGAGTTTTCTTTATGATTTGCGATCATTTCTGCGCCCGTACATCGGACGCACAGTATCACTTCAGTGCTCGATACACCCGTTGTCACGACAGTGACCGCCGCTGCATTCGTTCCAAACTGTGTCATTAATCGCCAGGATAAGGTTGATTATACCAGGTGACGCAGATCTCGCGATTTCGGTACAGCGATGTGTATGACAGGTTCTCCGATCCGCTGAACACGGCGCGACTCACAATGACTGGTTTTGCGTATGGTACGATACAGAGGTACGGCGGCTTGATAAAAACAAAGGAGGCGTTGCAATGTCAGCTCTATCCGGTAGAGTTGCTTTGGTCACAGGCGGGGGAAGGGGTATCGGCGCTGCAACGGCGACATTGCTCGCGTCAAGGGGAGCGAAAGTCGCCGTCAATTATGTCGGCCGCCAAAGCCGGGCGGAGGACGTGGTTCGCGCCATCACGTCTACTGGTGGAACCGCGCTGGCCGTTGGCGCGGATGTGCGCGACGCGCAGCAAGTTGAACGAATGGTTGGCGACGTGACGGATCGCTGGGGAAGCCTCGATATCTTGGTCAATAATGCAAATATGGCTTTTGTCATGAAACCAATTTCGGACATGATTTGGGACGAATTTGCCCAAAAGTTGAACGATGAGATGCGCGCTGCTTTTTACATGACGAAGGCCGTGACGCCATGGATGGAGAAGAACCGCTACGGGCGCATCGTGTATGTATCGAGTGGTTTGGCCAAACGGCCGGGAATTCGTATGGCTGCTCACGGCACGGCAAAAGCGGCGCTCGCGCAGTTCGCGCGTTATGTGGCGCAGGAGTATGGTCCCAAGGGCATCACGGCCAACGTGATTTCACCTGGACTGGTAATAACGGAGGCAACGACCTTTGCACCGGAGGAGCAACTGCAGCGCACGGCGGCGATGACGCCGCTTTGTCGTGTGGCAGAACCGGAGGACGTGGCACACGCCATTGCAATGTGTGTGGGCGATGACAGTCGCTTTGTCACGGGTGCGTATATTCCGGTCAATGGCGGTATGGCGATGGAGTAGACTCGGGGGGAACGAAGATGGGCAGGCCGCGTAATCCGTTGCCGCAAACAGCGCCTTTGTGGACGCGGGACTATCTGCTGCTGGACGTGGTGAGCTTCCTGTTTTTCACAAGTTTTTATCTGCTCACATCCACGTTTCAATTTTTTGTGTTGGCGCATGGCGCCAACATGAGTGATTTGGGTCTCGTCCTGGCGGTTCTGACATTGACCGCCGTGATCGCTCGACCGTGGATTGGGCCCTTGCTCGATCAGCATGGTCGAAAGCCTGCGCTTGCCATCGGATTGGGGTTGATGGCGATGGCGAATCTCCTGTACTTGGCCAGCGATTCACTGTTCGCGATCATCGCCGTGCGCATCGTGCAAGGGGTTGGGTGGGCTCTGGCCACCACGGCTGCGTCCACCATGATCAGCGACGTGGCGCATCCTTCCCGACGGGGCGAGGCGATGGGTTTCTACAGTAATTTCACCGACGTAGCGATGGCCGTAGGCCCCTTTCTCGGTGTGTACGTAACACGGGGGAACATCTATGGATGGCTCTTTGTCTCGGGCGCCGTCCTGGCGGCCAGCGGACTTGCTTTTCTGTATGGTGTGAGAGAACGGTTCGAGCGTCGGGCCTCAAACGCCGGGCGCAACGTGAGCTTTCGCCTCGAACCGCGCGCCGTGGTTCCTTCGCTTGTTCTGCTGACCGCCACGTTTGCCTATGCTGGAGTTCTCGGTTATTTGCCGACCTTTGTCAAAGACAGAGGATTAACGCACCTTGTACTTGGGGTGTCAGACTATGCATACTTTTATATCGTCTATGCGTTGACATTGTTGCTCAGTCGAGGACTTTGGGGAAAGCTGTACGACCGCTGCGGCAAATCCTGCAGCATCATTCCCGGTGTCCTGTTGATGATCGTCGGAATGATCATGCTACCCACAGTTCGCGATCTTCTGGGGATGGTGGTGTTCGCCGTCTGTTTTGGCTTGGGGTTCGGAGCCGTACAGCCAGCTACACTTACCTGGGCGGTGGCCCGGACGCCTCAAGATCGCTGGGGGCAGGCAGTTGGAACATACTACACGGCGTTCGACGGCGGCATGGCGATCGCGTACTCGTCGTTGGGATGGCTGATTCAAAGAACTTCTTATCGCGTAGGGTTCTGGGTAACCGCGGCATTGTTAGCCTTCGGGCTTATGTTTTATCTCGTTTTTATCGCAAAGGAACAGTCAGCTTCGCAAAGAGGATGATCATCGCAACACTGCACCTGTAAGAAGATGATATGGAACGTTCATATTCTGTTATGGACGCAACAAGTAAAGTTTTTATCTTCAATCTCCAGATAGACGTTCCGCACGCAAACGTCGCGCTTTCATGAGACGCGCTTCATACTGGTCGCGCATCGCGTGGAGTTTCTCCCGTTTCTCGTCGATTGTGTCTACAATTCCTTGCAAGAGTTCCACCGATTCTTCGAGAATCCGCATTTTTTCTTCATTTGTCTCATCGCCCAGGTACGAAGATTTGAGTCGCTCCAGACTGGTCTCGGCGTCGAGAATCGAACGAATCTCCAGCAACGAATACCCGAGATGATCTTTCAACTGCCGGATGGACTGCAGTTTGACGATGGCCGCTTCATCGTACAGGCGGTGTCCCCCCTCAGTATGAGCGGAAGGCTGGATCAATCCCATTTCTTCATAATAATGAAGAGTACGCGGTGTGATTTTAAGCCGTTTTGCGACTTCCTCCACCGTCAACCTGACATTCATCGTCGCGGTTTCCCTCCTCAAACGCCATGGATGAACTATGGCGAAGATTGCTGTTGCCAAGGTACTGTCACTATTGAAACATGCTCCGAACAATATGCCTGATCAGATCCCCACGGCTGATCACGCCCACGACTTCATTTCGCTCGTTGACGACAGGCAGCTTCTTGAAACGTTCCCGGGCAAAAATATCGGCGATCTCGTCGATCTCCGTCTCGGGGCTCACCGTCACCAAATGACGGGTCGTCATAATCACACGAACGGACTCGCCAATGACCTGCCGAACGCGTTCGGGTAAGGCTTTTCTTTCTGTATAAAAAAATACAAATGTAAAGACATCGACCGTATGCGACTGGTGATCCTCCAGGTGTTTCAGAAGATCCCCGATCGTGACCATACCAACGAGCTGAATCTTGTTTTCCAGCACTGGAACCCCGCTCACTTTGCGATCCGCAAAGAGGAGCAGCATGTCTCGAATGCTCATATCGGGTCGAACGCTGATCACATCGCGAATCATGATGTCTTGGGCCGTAGCCATCTCATGTCACGCTCCCGTACGTGGATACGATATACAATACTCTAATATAAAATAAACGTCAACGTAAACATCGTAAGTACAATACCAGTTCGCTGAACGCAGATTTCCGCCTTATCCCTGCGGCGACATGGGTTGAACCGAGCCTTTAAGCTCCCCCTTGGCAGGCGCCTGCACCGGTTCCAGCTTGTCGCGGCACGCCTCCAGGGTCTCTTCCAGCGACTGTTGAAGAAACATGAGTATGTCCGTCACACCGGGGAAATCCGTCAGTTCACGCGTGGTCCCGCAGGTCAGATTCGAGCTTAGAGAACGGAACGCATGCTCACGCTGAAGGACGCCTTTTCGAATCATCCCCTGGAGACATTGTTTCACTGGTCTGTCACCCTGTACGAGTTCCGCCGCAACAAAGACGGACGCCGGAAATCTCTGCACCCGCCGCTCTATCTCAGCACACACATCTTGCTCCGAGAACACGTCCGGCAAACTCAACATGGCGGCGGCCACCACCTGACTGACCGTGACCACCCGTTGCGACGCCAGCCATGATGACGCATTCATTTCCGAATCAAAGTGTTCAAGGCGCACGTACAGCGACAGTTGATTTCGCAGGAAGGGATCGTAATTGATCGTCATCCCGTACACGCGATCCGCAAGCGGTCGCAGCTCCGCAAAGGCCAATCGCAGCCTCTGCACCCGGCCGCTCAGAGAGTAGCGTCCCTCTGGCGTCAGATACAGCGTGCCCCCTTCGCGCAGCCGTTCTTTCAGGTTGTACATCTGTTTTTCGATCTCAGCCCGCTGCGCGGTGCGCACCATGGTGCGATACGGCTCGCGCAGCGCTTTCAGCGACACGCGGCGCGCGAGTACGCCCGGTGCGTGTCGTTTCTTCCAAAGAGCGCTCAGACGCTCTTTTGGCTTGAGGTCAAAGTCGTGCAGCGTCTCAGATATAAACACCTCATCAAGCGCGAGATTTCCCTGTGTTTTTAGCACTGCATACCCGAAACTAGACAGGGGCCGCAGCAGCGGCTGATTTTCAATAGGAAGAACCCCCAACACCCGAAAAAAGCCTGCCGCGTTCAATCTATACAACAGAGGATGCAGGATTTTGGGAAGTCGCGTAGCCAAAAATCCCGGTTCAAACATACGCTGCGAGGCTGCATAGTAGACCGGATGGCGCCACGGTCCGGCCAGTGTCAACCAGGCCGGCGCCACCATGCCGTCCAAATCATGCTGATGGTTCGACACGATCAGCGTCGCTCCCCGGCGCAGCGGCAAGCTGCCCACAAACTCAATATGATAGGCGAAACGCAGGTACAACCAGACAACACTCGCGATCAAGAGCCGCAGCGGAACCGTCCACAAAGGCGAGCGCGGCCGCGTACCCACGCGCATGACGACGGCCGCGCTCAGCAAAAAACTGGCGGCCGCAAGCAGGAATAACACGCGGTAGCCGACAGTCGGGAGCGCGAATCGACTGAGCAGGTACCCGCCAACGGCGGGCGCCAGCACGCTGGGCAGGGACGAAGCAATCCCCCACACGCCCAGATCGCGCGCGATCCGGTCCGGATCGGGAATGGAATCGATCGCGAGCGCCCAGTCCGTCGATACAAACGCCCCATACCCAAGTCCAAAGAAGATGGCAAACAACAAAATGAACTGCTCCTGCTGCACAAACGCGAATCCACCTGCAGCCAGCGCCATGGGCAGCGCGGAGAGGGCGACCAAATTGCGCTTTTTCATGCGATCCGCAACGCGACCCATCCAAACGCTCGTAACCACTGCCCCCACCAAGGACAGGGCGGCCACAAAAGCGGTTCCCTGTGAGGGATTCGAAACATGCAGCACATCCTGCAAAAAGTACAGGACAAACGTCATCAGCAACGTCATCGCGAAAGCCACAAGGGAACGCGCCGCAAACACACTGTGAAAGTCGCGGTAATTGCGGATGATCGGCTGCGGTCGCTCGTCAGCCGTTTCTTCCGCCAATGCCCGCCCATCAGCCTCTTCTTCCGGGATCGCTGTTCCCTCATTCACCAGCAGCACGGTGATCACAGCCCCCGCCACAATGGCGAATAAAATAGGATGTATAACGGCGTGCGGCCCCGCAATCCCTGACGTTGCCAGACCCGCGATCGTGCCCAGCAACGCCGACACGCCCCGATAGCCGGAAGACTTTCCACGCTCGGTTTTTGGTATGACATCGGACCACAATGCCTCGTAGCCCACCGTTGCAGCGCTCTGTCCGACGAGGACGAGAAAAAAACCGACAATCAGAAAACGCAGATCGTTCGCCGCAAACATCACCATCAGCCCGAGGGCGTTGAATCCCGCGCCAAACAGAATCAACGGGCGCCGCCCCCGGCCGCGAGCCTTCATGCGATCGGACCACACCCCCGCCAACGGGGGTAAGATCATGGCGATCAGCGCTCCCTCAGTAGCCAGGTGCGCCAACAGCATCGTGTGCTGCACATCGGCAATCTGAAGCAGAGCAGCGGGCACGACAATCGTCATAAGTACCGACGACTGAAAACTCAAAGAGAACCAAAACAGGTTGACGCTGGATAACCGAACTCGCTGTGTACGAATGTGTTCCATTAGTAAGATGATCTCCTAAATATCAGATGATCTCTAAAT
>JAKADD010000071.1 GCA_021820825.1 Bacillota bacterium | reverse complement strand
CACCGTCTCCGGAATCGAAGTCATTCCTACGACATCGCCGCCCAGTTGCGCAAACATGCGAATTTCGGCCGGCGATTCAAAACGGGGTCCTTCTGTACAGACATATGTACCGCCGTTTGCGACAGCGACGCCGATTTCTGAAGCGGTGTCGACAAGGCGCCTGCGCAGGCGTGAGCAATAGGGGTCTGTCATGTCGACGTGTGTGACGGGTTCTCCGTCTTCAAAAAAAGTCAAGGAACGCCCCTTTGTAAAATCCAGAAACTGATCGACCACCACCAGAGCGCCAGGAGCAAGCGCAAGTCGCATGCTGCCCACGGCGGCGGTGGCGAATACCTGTGTGACGCCAAGCTCTGCCAACGCCTGAATATTGGCTTTGTAATTGACCTGATGAGGAGGAACATGATGATCTTTCCCGTGCCTTGGCATGAAAGCGATCCGTTTGCCCTGATACTCGCCAACGGTGCAGCTGGCCGTTCCGTATCTCGTCTGCACTGTTTCTTCACGCGCGTTCTCAAGCAGCGCCGGATCGTATACGCCCGTACCGCCAATGATGGCATAATCGGCATGAAGCATGATGAATCCATCCTTTCGGAAAACGTCTCGCTGAGAGTGTATCACACCGGTTCATTCATCGGCGAGGTAAAACGCGAGCGACTGCAATTCCGTGGTAAAGTCCGTGTTGCGCAGATGAACGCCTTTCGGGATCCGCAGACTGGCTGGCGCAAAATTGAGAATCACACGAATCTGCGCCTTGACTAGGGCGTCGCAGACGCCTTGCGCGGCGATTGCGGGAACGGCGATAATCCCGATCTGCATGTGTCGTGTCTGACATGCAGTTTCCAGTCCAGCGACGTTTTCAACAATGAGGTGCCCGATCTTCGCGCCGATTTTCTGCGGATCACTGTCAAACAGACCATTGATGGTCATTCGTTCACTCTGAAACCGCGCATAATTGGACAGGGCGATTCCCAGATGACCCGCGCCGATCAAGGCCACGCCAATATTGCGATCCAGATTAAGAATTTGGCGCAGTTTGCGTTCCAGGTAGGAAACTTCGTATCCTACCCCTTTTTTTCCAAACTCTCCAAATGAAGCAAGGTCCTTGCGAATCTGTGCAGGATTCAGGTCCAGCCTGTCTCCCATTTCCTGCGACGAGACGCGGTCCACCCCCTGTGCGCGCAACACCTGTATGTGACGCAGGTAGATGGGTAATCGACGGACGACGGAAGGAGAAATTTTCAGATCTCTGGTTGGCATGTCCTGGCCTCCACAATACAGATATCATGTGCATATTCTCGTTTCTATCGTCGATTCCCTGCCAGGCTGTCAGGAAGAGCGGCGGATTTTCCGAATGCGGCGCTGTGCATGGGCAACAGCAGGCCATGACTGCCCGCCAGAATGACGAACGGACGGCTGGAGGACACCTGATAGACATCGACCCACAAATCACGCAGGTGTTCAATCATGGAAACCTGGGCGGGATCGGCAGGGTGTTTTCCCTGATCGTCAAGCACAATGGCCACCTCTGGATCGAGCACTGTGAGTGATCGCAAGTCCACAACGGGAGCGAGCTTTGACAGTTGCAAAACGATCACGTCGTGCTCCCTCGGCCATGCGCCATTTGTCTGGGCGGGAACACGGTAGATCACGCCGACGCTGACATGCGGCGCGTCAATGTGCAGCATGGCAAGTGGTTGCGCACTGTCATCGGCGCGCGGCAGGACATGGATGCTGACAGTACAGAGACCCTGCACCACTTCCGCCCTGTCGCGCCGCAACCAGATCTGTCCAGCTTCTGTTTCCGGCGGACTGCTGTGCGAAGGGGCCAATGATTCCGGAGCCAGCAGGATATTTTGCGGCCGAAACCGTCTATGTATGGTCTGAAACAGGCGCGCCCAGTCAGGCGAAGTCAGGAGCGTAGGAATATCGTACACGATGGCGGCCCGCACACGCCTTGCAGGAGGCGCGCTGCTGTCTCTCGCCAATCCGGGAAGCGAGGAATAGGGCAGTGCGACGACCGCTTCCTGAGAGGGCGTCAGAACGGTCAGCGCAGCGTAAGGTTGCGCCTGCGCAACGATCCGCGAGGCTGTCTCAAGCGGGGTCGTGGTGATCGCCCGGGAAGAAAGAAGCGTTCCTGTGATGACTGCCATTGCCATGAACACCATCGCATGGGTCGTCAGCGTTGTGATCGTCTCCCTTTCACCGCGAATTGATCCCTCCTGTGCCCGGCCTGCACAGTGCGTTCTGCTGCGTCTTCAGTCTCCCCTGTTACCTGTAGATTGTTACCGAGGGGCGAAAAGAATGCGAGCGCCTGCTCGCAAGTCTCGTCGAGCGACCCAATACAGACCTTGGGACCGGGCAGGGAACGAATAAAGAGTCGACCGTAATGACTGAGGACAATACGCGTATCCAGGACGAAGACCGTTCCCCTGTCTGACTGGGAACGGATGAGACGACCAAATCCCTGCGTGAAGCGGATGACTGCCTGCGGTACGCTGTAGTCAAAAAAGGGTCTCTTCCCCGCCTTCTCATACAGTTCGCTGCGCGCTTCCACGACGGGATGACTGGGCACGGCAAAGGGCAGTTTGACGATGACAAGACAACTGAGATCATCACCGCGAATGTCAATGCCTTCCCAGAAACTGTTGACCCCAAAGAGCACAGCCTTGTCTTCCTGTCTGAAGGTTTCAATGAGTCTTGTCTTGCGGTGATCATGATACCCTTGGGCGAGCAGTGTGATCCCGCTGTCGCGCAGGCGGCCCTGTTCCTGTCGGTAAACCTGCGCCAGCATCTGATTGGATGTGAATAAAACCATGGTGCGGCCATCGGCCAGCCTGGCGATCCGCGTGATGGCCTGCCCCACCGCTTCCGTGTAAACGTGTCTGTTTCTGACATCCGGCAGGTCCGTGGGAACGCAGAGCAGTGACTGCCGGCTATAGTCAAACGGTGAAGGCACTATCTCCGCGCGTGCGGCGCCAGTCTCCAGAAACGTCCGCATCCCGACGCCGTCCGCAAAAAAGGCGAAGGAACCTCCCACAGAAAGTGTGGCTGAAGTCAAGATGACTGTTCGTTTGTTGGCAAACAGTTGGCGCGCCAACGTATCTGCCACCGACAGCGGCGCCAGTTGCAGGGAAACGCGGTCCCTGCCCGCGCCTTTGCGCAGTGTGATCCATCCTACGAACCGCTCCTGGTCCAGGCGTAGCTGAAGTACATCCGCACAGACCTGCAGAGCGTATTCCAATTCTCTCGCAAAGCCAAATGCGTCTTCAATGCGCGCCTGAAGACCGTCATCCAGTTCATTCTCCGTTCCAGACTGCCCGTATTCTTTCGTACAGGCCGCCAGCAGCTTCTGGGTTTGCGCCACATCGGCAATGGCAGCCTGCACCAGCCCATACTCGCCAGACTGCAGCCGTTCCTGCGTCAGACGATATTCCGCCTGAACGCTGCCCACGCTGTTCATAAATTGCTGCACGGCATGAAACAGCACCTTTGTTTCCTGCGCCGCACGCAGTACCAGTCGTCCAAGCTTGTCCAGCAATCCCATGAGTATCCCAGCCTCTGGAAACTCCCCGCCCGCTCTGGCGGAAAGCGACCTTTGCGACTCGACGATCAGTCCTCCCCGTGCACCAAGCAGACGATCGAGCAGACGCGCGATATCCTGCTCTGCCACCTCTGCCCCCAACTGTTTTGTCGCCTGATCTTCAAACTGATGCGCCTCATCGATGATGAGGCGATCGTAACCGGGCAGCACACGATGATCAGCCTGCATATCCGACAGCACCAGCGAATGGTTTGTCAGTACAAGATCCGCCCCCGCCGCCGCCTGCCGCGCACGAAAATAGAAACAGTCCTTAAAGAAGGGGCAACGCTTGCCGACGCAGGATTCTGTTTCGCTCGCGATCTGTCGCCAATATTCTTCTTCATCGCGCGAGAAGGCGACCTCTTCGCGATCGCCGGTCTCCGTTTCGGTTACCCATACCAGGACGGCGAGATAAAACAGTTGCTCCGCTGCACTGAGAACTGACAGCGTCTCAATACGGTCTGCGAGTTTGCGCATGCAGAGGTAGTTGTTGCGTCCCTTTAGAAGCGCGAATGCAAAGCCGTTCTCCATTTGCTCTGAAACAACTTTCAGATCCTGTTGGCGCAATTGTTCCTGCAAGGCGATCGTATGTGTGGCGATTACGACGCGCTCGCCGGTCTGCACCGCAAACAGGGCGCTCGGCCACAGATAGGCGAGCGATTTTCCAGTGCCCGTTCCCGCCTCGACAATCAGGTGCGAATCGGTGGCAAGCGCTTGCGCCACGAGTCCGATCATCTGCTCCTGCCCATGGCGGCGTTCAAAGGGAGGGTGAGAAAGCGGCTGTTTTCCGTCGCCCGTTTGCGCGCCGAACCGTTCGTGGAGCCGTTTGAGACTGGCCTTGGTCAGCGTCTCTCCTGCATCGTGCGAGGACGCCCCGTGCGCGCTGTCCATTTTGCCGAATGGCGGTTCCGGCGCCTTTATGAAGGCAATGCCGCGCACGACTCCCAGATTGTCATCCGTCTCCTCGTAGTGAGCAATGCGATCAATCGCCAGCTGGGTCAACGCGTCCTGAAGCGCCCGGTCAGGAACTGCCGACGCGAGTGTCTGGAGTGTGATGAGGGGCAGCGCCTGCAGTCTCTTCAGGAGCGCCATGGAGACGACTGGCAGTCTGCTGTGCAGATCGCCGGGCGCGTCTGGAAGCGCCCCAAACAGATGGGCAACCACCGTCTCCAGATCGTGTCTGGCCAGAGTCGGGAGGGCAATGCGGGCGAGTGTCTCCAGATCCAGCGTCCGTTCTCTGGGGATGGCCAGGTATCCACATTCCTGCGCCAATGAGTCCAGAATCTCTGCCTTGTCGGCGCTTCTCGCCACAATAACAGGGTGCGTATCGATGGCCTTCAGACAGAGCGGCCACAGTTCGCCGAAGTTTTGCACTGTCTGCTTTTCCTGTTCGTTTTGGATTGTGTACGCTGGATCGTCTGCGCCTGTTGCCGCCGCGCTGCGCTCTGCCTGGAGGAGCAAAGTGGCTGTATGTTGCGTCAGATCGCACAGGAAAAGTTGCAGACGTTCAACTGATCGCTGGCCTTTGCGGTGAGAATGTGTAAATTGCAGTGACACATAACGCATGGTTATCCTCTTTTCACACGACTCCTGGCGCTGCTGTGCACCGCAGAGCGATCGGCTCTTACCGACTGTCCTGTAGAGGATCGATAGACTCAGTATCAAAGAGCCGGGCAGCCCTGTCAACCCCGGTCGTCTGCGCGCACTCCGCTGTCTGCGTTTCATGTCCTGCGGCGCGCTGCGCCATTTCGAGGTACAGGAGCGCGTCTTCCTGGCGGCGATTGATCGACAGCGCACTGTGCAGATAACGAATCGCGCGTTCTCTCTCGCCCATTTCCAGATACAGGCGCCCCAGTTCCGCCAGCCCATGCGCCCGCCATTCGGGATTCGCGTGATGAGTAAACCGCGCAAGAAGCTCACGCGCCGCTGCCGTGTCGCCCTCACTGGCGGCGATCCGGGCAAGACCTGTCAGATTGGAAACGCTCGCGCCATGCACCGCCAGATGACGCTCAAACGCGCGCCGCGCTTCTTCAAGACGGCCGGCGCCATACAGCGCCCAGCCAAGGCGATCCACAAATTTGTCCGCATCGCGTTGCAGCGCCGCGCATTTTTTGAAGAGGAGCGTCGCCTTGCCGTAGTCGCCTGTCTGCAGTGCGAGCTCCGCCAGTTCCTTCAAGGCAGACTGCGGTTCCCGTCCATTGTCGAGCAGTTCGCGCAGCAATGATTCAGCATCCTGAACGCGGTTCAGCTGTGTCAATATCGCGGCCATTTCCAGCACGACACCGCTGTTGGCGGGCATGAGCCGGAGAACGCTTCTGTATCCCCGATGCGCCTCCTCCAGATCGCCCTGGGCCCACGCTGAAGCGGCGTACAGGCGCCACGCCAGGGCGTCGTCCTGCGCGAGTTGGATGGCCCCGGCCGCCGCGCGCCGCGCTTTTGCATAATCACCCAGGCTATACGCGCAGATCGCCAGGTTCACCTGTACATCTCCATATTCTGGCTGAATTTCCTGCGCCCGTTCCAGTTCGTTTTGGGCATCGCGAATGCGTTCCTGTTTCATGTACAGTTGTGCCAGCGCATCGTGAACAGCCGCCCGCAGTATACGGTCGGTCGCTGTGGCGCGGACGAGCGCCAGATGCGTCTCTGCATCCTCAAAAGCGTCCGTCGCGATATAGCTGAGCGCCAGATACAGCCGGGCTACAACCATGTCAGGATCGAGCGCCACCATCTGTTCGAATTCACGGATGGATTCCGGGAACATCAGCAGATCAAAGTACCCAAGTCCCCTGCGCAAGAGTCTGAACCCGACGGGAGTATTCCAGGCAGATCCCAGATCGGCCACAAACGATGCGGCAGGAATGAGGTTTTGCGGCGACAGCGAGGGAACTGCAGCATGCGGCGGTGAGATCGGCGCATCCCCGGTCGGCGCGGCGGCGTCCGCGCCGACCTGTAGCGTGTGATCCGCATCAGAACTGGACACGTCCGTTGGCCTGTAACGTTCAAGCAATGCGTCGATTTCATCTTCAAAGCGAAGCCATAATTCAAACACATCACTGGACATTGCGCGCAGCGCATCCAGTTCCTCGATGAGATAGCGACGCTGATCTGGATCCGCTTGTCTGAGCTGCTCTGCGATACGGTTTACAGCGCGAAAGAGACGTTCAAATGGTTGTGAGAAGAGCATCATAGCATCGCCGCCAGTTTTTTACTAGCGTTTCCCGCGCCTGGCGTCGCTATACTCTCTTCTTGGCTATGTTCAACCGGGGGCGCACACGTCGATGTTGTCGATCAGACGAGTCCTGCCGACAAAAACCGCTGCGGCGCAGAGCGCTCTGCGCCCTGGCTGGAGCAGCGCGAATGGCTGCAGTGTATCGGGGTCGACAAAACTGAAATAATCGACGCGAATTCCTTCCTGCGCCTCCAGTGCGACCACGGCTTCGCTCTGCAACAGGGTCGCATCTCTTTCTCCCTGCGCCACCCGGTCGCTGACAATTCGCAGTGTCTGCGCTATGAGCGGCGCCAGCGCGCGTTCTGACGCAGTCAGATACGCGTTGCGGGAACTGATGGCCAACCCATCCGCTTCTCTCACGATAGGGCCGGCGACAATTTCGACCGGGAAGGAAAGGTCGCGGGTCATTTGCCGGACGATGCGAAGCTGCTGGGCGTCCTTGCGGCTGAAGTAGGCGCGCGTCGGCATGACGATGTTGAAGAGTTTTGCAACAACCGTGCACACCCCGTCGAAGTGGCCGGGACGCGATGCCCCGCAGAGATGGTCAGCGAGCAGTTCGACATGCACGGAACTCAGCACAGGGTGCTTGCCATACATGTCCTCTACGGAGGGCATGAACAGGAGATCGACGCCGAGCGTTCGGCACAGTTGTTCATCGGCCTCCGGGCTGCGCGGGTAGCTTTGCAAATCCTCATGCGGGCTAAACTGCAACGGATTGACGAAGATAGACACGGCAACCAGATGATTTTCCCTGCGCGCAATGCGAATCATTTCGGCGTGTCCGGCGTGAAGATAGCCCATGGTTGGAAACAGTCCCAAACTTGCCGATTCGCCAGAGGCTGCAAGCAACCGCGTACGCTCCTCCCGGAACTGCGAGACAGAGGTGCACACGATCATTCGCTGTCGCTTCCTCTCACGCGCGCTGCCAGCGCTTCCAGTGCAGCAGCCGCCACGTCGTACCCATGTGCGGGTGTGGGAAAGGACCGCTCTTTCACTTCGTTGCGATAGGATCGTAACCCATCGACAATCTGAGTGCGCAAGGACGCGTAGGATTTCACAAATTTCGCCTGGCGCGTTTCGTTCAGACCCAGCAAATCATGGTATACGAGCACCTGACCAGAACAGTCGGGCCCGCCGCCGATGCCTATTGTCGGAACGGGCGACGCAGCGGTGATCAGTTTTCCGAGAGCGCTAGGCACACATTCGAGAACGATCAAAAAGGCGCCGGCGTCCGCCAACGCAAGGGCGTCTGCGAGCATGCGTTCAGCCGTTTTTTCGTCGCGGCCCTGCACGCGGTAGCCCCCCAGTTGCAACACCGACTGTGGCGTGAGCCCCAAATGGCCGCAGACCGGGATTCCGGCGTCCGACAGGGCCCGAATATGCGGCGCAATCGCCGTTCCGCCCTCCAGTTTCACACCGTCCGCCTGCGCTTCCTGCATGATACGGGCCGCCTGCCGGACTGTGTCCGCCACAGTCTGATGGTAGGATGCGAAGGGCATATCGACCAACACCATCGTGTTTGCAGCTCCGCGCCTGACGGCTTTCGCATGATGCACCATGTCGTCAAGTGTGACGGGAATTGTCGTATCGTAACCAAGCATGACCATGCCGACGGAATCGCCGACAAGAATGATGTCGACGCCGGCATCCTGCGCATGGCCCGCCTGAGACGCGTCATACGCTGTCACCATGACAATGGGTTCCTCTCTTTGGCGCATGGCCTGGATCGTAACCGTCGTATGTTTGATTGTTGTCATGGGCGATTGGCTCCTTCGGCAGGAAAATTGGGTCCCGGAAAGCTCTCTACGATTTCGCCGCTCACGATTTGGCGGTGTATGCCATCGGCTGTGACGATGTGCAGCGTTCCCCATTCATCGATCCGCTCGGCAATGCCCTCGTACAGATCCTTTCCCTGCTGCACCCGAACATACTGTCCGGGTGTGTTGCAGTGCAGCATCCACTCGTCATGGCGGTCAGCAAAACACTTCCTGTCATAACAGTCTGTACGGACGCGCTGCATCCGGTTGATCAGGGCGGCCGCCAGTTGATTGCGATCGCACAATTGACCAGTCGCGCCTAAAATGGAGGTGGCGCGATCCTGCAATTCTTTCGGGAAATCCGTCGGATCGGCGCTTACGTTCACGCCAAAACCTATGATCAGGTAGCGTCCGTGCTGGTAGCTGCCAAGTTCGGTCAGTATACCGCACACTTTTTTCCCGTCGATCAGGATGTCGTTAGGCCATTTGATCTGCACGGGAACATCGACAAAGTCGGCGATGGCTTCACGGACGGCCAGAGCGGCCAGCAGCGGCCACTGTTCAAACCGCATTGCCGTGTGCGGTGCGAAGGACACCGCCATGGACAGGAGCAGTCCGCTTCCAGGCGGTGAGTGCCATTTCCGCCCGCGGCGTCCTCTGCCGCCTGTCTGTTCCTCCGCCAGGACAGCGAGCAATGTATCCGGCGCGCTCTGCTGGATATACTGGCAGGCGATATCGCTTGTTGACAGTACATGTTCATAGAGGTCAAGGCGCATGGCGCGCGTCTCACTCTGTAAATTGGCCCGAATCTCATCGAGCGACAGGGCCTCCCCTGTTCTCTCCATAGCCGCGATTCACCTCCGCCGCGGGCGCGTGCGCGTTCACGCGCCTGCATCCAGTTTCTGCGTAAGCAGTCGCCCGTAAATAGACTCGTATTCAGATACCTTCTCCGCCATTGAGAACAGTTTGGCGCGTTCACGCGCCGCCAGGCAAAATGTTCTGTAGCGCACATTGTCTGTAAGCAACGAAAGTGCGTCTGCAGCCATCTGCACGGTGTCGCCGACAGGTGACAGAAACCCCGATACAGCGT
>JAKADD010000070.1 GCA_021820825.1 Bacillota bacterium | reverse complement strand
CAAAAATACGTGCGCATGGTTCTGGGCCTGGTGGTGATGCTCACGATGGTTGATCCGCTCAGGGTGCTTGTGGCCACGCATTTTAACCTGGAAGCGACAGCGGCAAGACTTTCGGGCCCCGTCTTTCAGTCCGCGCAGTTGGTCGGCGGCGGCTCAGGCGGCGCAGGATCAGGAACTGGCGGAGTATTCCGGACGGATCTCGCCGCGACGCTGCGACAGGAGATTTTGCAGCTGCAGGGAGTGAATGTTCAGAGTGTACAGGTCATAACGTCTCAGGGAGCGGACGGCGCACAGTCTGTTACCGCCGTAACAGTCGCAGTCGGGGCTGTCAAACCTGCTTTGGCGGCGAGCGTTCAGGCGCAGGTGGCAACATCATTGGGGCTCGCTCTGGGCTCTGTGCGGGTGATCTACCCCGGCGGGCAAATCTGACACGAGAGGAGGGGGTGACGTGGGATAAGCGAGGCGATCAAGAAATTGATGGCCAACAAATGGTTATTGGCCATCACTGCCATTGGCATTTTGCTGCTGCTGTTTGGCGCGAGCGGCGGAGCCGGAAACGCTGGCCAGAATTCGGGAAACCAGGGCGCCACGCCGGTCAATTCAGCGGGTGGGTCCGGGAATGGCAGCGCAGTCGGCGGCGGAAGCGCAACTGTCGATGCGCCGCTGCGTGGAGCGATCGCGTATGAGACGGTTTACGATCATGAACTGGAGAGCATGATCGATCAGATCAGCGGAATCAGCGACGCGCTCGTGATGGTTACGGTCAATTCAACAGCGATTGAACGATACGGACAGAACGTGCAGACTTCCCGACAGGAGACAAAACAGCAGGGCGGGGGCAATGCGTCAACAACGACGTCAACATCCACGCAGAGTCAGACTGTGACCGTCCAGGGTGCAAATGGGAGTCAGACACCACTCGTGATTCAGCAGGAACTGCCTAAAATAACCGGGGTGCTGGTTGTGGCCCATGGCAGGGATGTCGTCATGATGCAGTCTGAGATCGTCAGTGCTGTCCAGGATGTGCTCGGCATCCCCAGTTACGAGATTACCGTATTACCGCGCAAATAGATCGGCAGTACAGAATGATGAGGGAGATGAGGGTTCAGATGGTGAAACGGCAAACGGTATGGCTTTCGACCATGATGGTATTTTCACTGATGCTGATTGGCTATTACACGCTTGGCACACCACCAGTTTCAAATACGGCGCAGGGTACCGGTTCAAACGCCGCCACTGTCGTTGGCGCGGGCGTCAGTGTTCCCGCGGGCGTCACCAGCAAAGGGAGTGGCAGTAAATCCTCCGGCGCGACGACAACGTCCGCAAACGGCATTCTGTCCGGTCAAAGTCCGAGCGACTGGTTTGTGCAGGCGAGTCTGGACCAGTCGCAGGCACAGTCGAAGGTGATCCAGACACTGCAGCAGACGCTCACCAATCCGAAGGTCAGTCAACAGGTTGCATCCCAGGCGTACTCCGAACTTACGGCCATTCAAACGCAGGCGGAGCAAGCCAGCCGCATTCACGATCTGCTGGTCGGACAGTATCCGGATTCCCTTGTCGTATTCAACCCTAAAAATCAGGTGCATGTGTGGGTTGAAACGAAGTCACTCGGGCCAACCGCCGCTGTCAAGGTGATCAACCTTGTGGCGCAGACGCTGGGTATCCAGTCGAATCAGGTGATCGTCAGTCCGCATGCCTGACGCTGTCGGTGAATAGCAAGCCGATCTGCTGCGGCCGGGCCAGGATCGATGGACATTCGGGCTGACGCCGCCGCAGCAGATTCATGGTTGATTACGGATCCTTTGTATCGCTCTTCGAGGCGCGCGGCCTGTCCTTAATTGTGCTATACTGGCTAACAGTCATATTGTGCACATAAGGAGTGGTCGTTGTTGTTGAAGGTCAGCGACATTCGCGAGTTCATCCGGTTGGTTGATGAAACGAATATTCACGAACTACATATTGAAACGGCTGAGTTAAAAGTTTTGATCCGCAAGGCGGAGACTTCGCGTTCGGCGGGCGGCGCAGAAACAGCGCCCGTGTCCGTTCCGGCGCCGGTCGGCCCGCCCGTGATGGCTCACGAGGCGTCCATAAAGGCGGCGGAGAAACCGCCTGAGCATGTTGAAGACACGGCCAGCGCGGTTGTGAAATCGCCCATGGTGGGAACCTTTTATAGGGCGCCGGCGCCCACATCGCCCTCGTATGTCGAGGTAGGCGCAAAGGTAACGGAAAAAACGGTGGTCTGCATTGTGGAAGCGATGAAACTCATGAATGAGATTGAAGCGGATGTGCGCGGAGAGATTGTTGAAGTGCTCGCGGAAAACGGCCAGTTGGTCGAGTATGGACAGCCGCTGTTTAGGGTTAAACTGGTGTGACGGAGGTTTCCATGTTCAAAAAAATACTGGTGGCGAATCGGGGAGAAATTGCGGTCAGGATCATTCGCGCCTGCCGTGAACTTGGTATTGCGACTGTTGCTGTGTACTCTGAGGCGGACCGCGACGCCCTGCATGTCCAGTTGGCGGACGAAGCATACTGCGTTGGACCGATTGCCAGCAAACAGAGCTACCTGAACATTGCGAGTATCATTTCAGTGGCGACATCCGTCGGTGCGGACGCCATTCATCCAGGCTATGGCTTTTTGTCGGAAAACAGCGATTTTGCGGAAGTGTGCCAAGCGGTCGGTGTCAAATTTATCGGACCGACAGCGGAAGCAATTGAAAAGATGGGCGACAAGTCCACGGCGAAGGCGACCATGAAACTGGCGGGCGTACCCACGGTGCCCGGTACAGAAGGACTGATTCAAAGCGCGGAAGAGGCTGCGGAGACAGCTGACGCCATCGGATTCCCCGTCATCATCAAAGCGACCGCCGGCGGCGGCGGCAAGGGAATACGCGTCGTGCACTCGCAGGAGGAACTGCGGGCGGCTCTCACGCTCGCTCAGTCCGAGGCGGGGTCGGCGTTCGGAAACACAGGCGTCTATCTGGAAAAATATCTGGTCAAGCCGCGGCATGTGGAGATCCAGGTGCTGGCAGACCAGCACGGTCGCGCGATTCATCTCGGCGAGCGTGACTGTTCCGTGCAAAGACGATTGCAAAAGCTCCTGGAGGAATCCCCTTCACCGGCGCTTTCTTTTGCAACGCGAGCCAAAATGGGCGAGGCGGCGGTGGCCGCAGCGCTCGCGGTGCAGTACGAAGGTGCGGGCACAGTCGAGTTTCTGCTTGATGAAGACGGAACATCGTTTTATTTTATGGAGATGAACACACGAATTCAGGTGGAGCACCCTGTCACGGAACTCGTGACGGGGATTGATCTTGTTCGCGAGCAGATCACGATCGCCGCGGGGTATCCGCTGTCCTGCGCACAGACGGACGTCGTACAGCGTGGACATGCGATTGAATGCCGGATCAACGCAGAAGACCCGGACAAACAGTTTCTGCCTTGCCCTGGCACGATCACGGCGTATCTGCCGCCGGGAGGCTTTGGAGTCCGTGTGGACAGCGCGGTTTACCAGGGCTACGCGGTGTCTCCCTATTATGATTCCCTGATCGCCAAACTGATCGTGTGGGCGCCCACGCGACAGGAAGCGATCGATCGCATGAAGCGGGCTCTCGGTGAGTTTCAGATCGCTGGGATCAAGACGACGATTTCATTTCATGAACGACTGTTGGAACATCCCTCGTTTGTTGCCGGCGACGTGAACACCAGGTTTCTTGAATTCCATACGATTTGACCGCGAAATCTGCTAAGATGGAGACAAGGCGCAGTGATGCACTGGCCAGAGGAGGAATTTGGTATGACGGGAAACGGAGCGTTGCAAGCCGAAGTTGGTTCCGGAGACATGGGCACAACCCAGATCGCAAACGAAGTCATCGCTGTCATTGCGGGTCTGGCGGCGACCGATGTCAGAGGGGTCGCCGACATGAGCGGCGGTGTTGTGGGCGGCATCACGGAACGTTTGGGTCGCAAGAATCTGGCGAAGGGCGTGAAAGTGGACGTTTCGCCGGATGAACGTCAGTGTTCCATTGACCTGTCCATCATCGCAGAATACGGATACCGGATTCCCGAAGTCGCCGCTGAGATTCAGGACGGCGTCAAACGCGCCATCGAAGGAATGACGGGTCTTGAAGTGACGGCCGTTAACGTCAGCGTATTGGGGATTGCCTTTCGCTCGGAAGAGCAGGATGAAGGCAAGGATAAAGCGCGTCAGTAACTGGAACTGGTTTGTATTATATTCATGGTTCGCATATGATCGACAAACGCTTTTTTCGGGCCGGATCATGCGCCGTTTCCCGGATTCTTGACAGTAATCAAGCACCGGGCGATTTTTATGAGGAGGCTGAGAGGTGTCAGTCGGAAACCGAGTATTGTTGCGCGCGTTTTCTCTTTTGGTGGTTCTCGGCGCTGTTTGGGCAGCCCTGCTGTTGGCGGGCGTGGAACCGGTCATAGCTTCCACGCAGTTCCTCGTTGTTGAGGGAGTGGCCCTGTCAGTTTATCTTGTCGTGATATTCGCCCTTGCAGTGCGTTTTTTGGTGTTCCGGTTCATTCCGCGATCGGCGCATGCGTTCGTTCGGGATACTGGCGGCGGAGAGATTCGCATTGCGCATGGCACTGTGCGGGAGCTTGCCCGGCGTGCGGCCATGCAGGTGCGCGGTGTGGAGCGTCTGCAAACCCGGATTCAGGAAGATCCGGCGGGACTGGTTGTCTATCTGGACGTACGGGCGATTCCCACCGCGGATCTCAACGTCATGAGCGAGCAGTTGCAACTTGCTGTCGGCGAATCCATCCGGGGAGCCACATCGCTGGTGGTTTCTGCCGTTCATGTTCATGTGGCGGGAATCGTATCCCAGGACTCGACAAGGTGAATCCAGGAGGGAGGCCTTGGCCGTTGGATAAGTTTGTGACTGTCCTGCGCAAGTTAACTCTGTTGCCAAAGCGCTATGTCGGAGTGGCGCTGGCGGTGGTGTGCTGGCTGCTGATTCTGACTGTCGGTTTTTTCCCCACGTTGCTGTTGGCGGTATTCATCACTGTGGGCTACTCGCTTGGACGTATGATCGACGGAAAAACAGACTGGCAGGAGTGGGTGGAACGGATCTGGCAACCGGATCGGTTCGATTAGTTCGGCGGACTGCAGTGTGTGGCACCTCAACGCTTTGCGGCAGATCAGGGATGGAGGGTAAATTCGTTGAGTCGTCACATGGCAAGGGAGCGAGCCTTGCAAACACTGTTTCAAATGGATATAAACCAGATGGATTCCGGGCAGGCTGCGGCGTATACACAAACAGTGGTTTCTGAAGCGGTGGGCGAGAATGCATACGACCTGTCCTACTTCAACCTCGTGTTAAATGGCGTGCTGAAACACCAAACGTATATTGATGCAGTTTTAAACCAGTATAGTGAAGACTGGCTAGTGTCGCGCATGCCCGGCGTGGACCGCAATGTGCTGCGAATCAGCGCTTATGAACTTATATATGAGTATGATCTTCCCGTTGCAGTGGCTATAGACGAGGCGGTCTCCCTGTGTAAGGACTATGGAACTGAGCATTCCGCAAAGTTTGTAAATGGCGTTCTGTCGGGTCTTCTGAAGGACCTTTCCGTTTTGCGCGAACGCAGTCTGGGAACATCCCCATGACAGGCAGCAGAAGTCGCAAACCGGTGGCTGTTGGAATTGATACGAGCAACTATACAACGTCCGTCTGCGCCGTCGATGACAGCGGGCATGTCGTGTTTGAAGAGCGGCGCCTCCTGCGGGTTCCGGATGGCGGTCGGGGGCTGATGCAATCTGCCGCGCTGTTTCAGCACATTTCCAATCTGCCCGGACAGCTGGAGAAACTGTCAGAGGCATTGACAGCTTCGCGGTTGGGAATCATTGGCGTGAGTGCTGCGCCGCGGCCCGGCAGGGAATCGTACATGCCGGTTTTCCTGGCGGGGGTGCTTGCGGCGCGCGCGCTGGCGACCGGAGCCGGGTGTGCATTCATGGAGACGAATCACCAGGCAGGTCACATCGCGGCGGGCGTTGCCACTTCCGGGATACCGCTTCAGGACGGGGAGACGTTTCTGGCGCTTCATCTGTCCGGTGGTACGACAGATCTGCTGGCGGTCGAAAAACAGGACAATGACTATCGCATTGAGACTGTGGCCAGTGGACTTGATCTGCATGTCGGCCAGTTCGTGGACAGGATTGGAGTGGCTCTCGGGCTGCCCTTTCCGGCCGGTAAACAGTTGGAGAAACTTGCAGATGAGTGGGCGCTGAAACCGGCGCCGATCATTCCGAGCAGTGTCAAAAGCGGCGCTCCCAGTTTTGCCGGTCCGCTGACTGCCGCCACGCGCTTGCTGGCGGCGGGCGAAGCGCCAGCGGCTGTCGCGGCGGGCGTGTTGCGGTCCATCGCAGCTACGGTCGAGAAGATGCTGCGTTATGCATTTTCCGCCACGGGGGCAAAAAAAGCGCTGCTGGTCGGCGGCGTTGCCTCCAATCAACTGATCCGGGCCAGAGTGGAGAAACGCTTTGGTGCAGATCGCGGTCTGGAGACAGGTCTGTATTTTTGCGATCCCTCGTATGCGTCGGACAATGCGCTCGGAGTCGCGCTGATTGCGCACAGGCATGGACGCCGATCGGCAGGCAGTTAGTGGGTTGTCTGGCGACTCTTTGTCCGCAAGTGTGTGACCGGCTGCCACGATCTATGGTTGTTTGCTCGCAAAACTGTCATTGGCTTGCCAAAACGGGCTGTAGTTTACGTAGTATACTAGGAAAGGTGTTTTGGCGAAGACAGAAGACAGCTGAAACGTAAGGGCTTAGGAGGAAATTACTTGGGAACAGACATGCAACTGCCGTATGATGAGAAAGTCTACGACATCACGATTATCGGTGGCGGTCCAGTCGGACTCTTTACCGCCTTTTATTCGGGTATTCGTGATGCCAGCACCAAGATCATTGATAGTTTGCCACAACTCGGAGGACAGTTGTCGGAACTCTATCCGGAGAAGTTCATTTATGATGTGGCGGGTTTTCCGAAAATCCGTGCGATGGATCTTGTCGATCAACTGATCGAGCAGACGAGCCAATACCACCCCGCGGTGCAACTGGGGGAAAAAGTGATCAGCCTGGTTAAACGCGAGGACGGCATTTTTGAACTGCATACCGATCACAGGATCCATCTTTCGCGAGCGGTCATTATCACCGCAGGTATTGGCGCCTTTACGCCGAAATCTCTGCCAGGGGATAATGTGAAGAAATTTGAGGGCAATGGCATTTACTATTACATCGACGACTTGAAGCGGTATAAAGACAGGCGGGTGCTCGTGGTCGGCGGCGGAGATACGGCCGTGGACTTTGCGCTGATGCTTGAAGGCATAGCCAAGTCGGTCACCATGATTCATCGTCGCGACCAGTTTCGCGCTCATGAGGAAAATGTCAAATCCCTGCTCATTTCCGGGGTTGATGTAAAGACATTTTATGAACTGAAAGCTGTACATGGAGACGATTCGCTGACGGGCGCCACGATTATAGAAAATCGCTCCAAGCAGACGGAAGAACTCGAAGTCGACGCGATCATAGGGAGTCTCGGCTTTTCCGCTTCCCTGGGACCGATCATGGAGTGGGGGCTGGAGATCGAGGGCAATGAAATAGTGGTTGACTCGCGCATGGCAACAAACATCCACGGCGTATTCGCCGCAGGCGATATCGTGACGTATCCGGGTAAGATCAAGCTGATCGCCACCGGTTTTGGGGAAGCCCCTACGGCGGTGAACAACGCAAAAATTTATCTGGATCCCACATCCAAACTTTTTCCGGGTCACAGCAGCAGCCGCAAGGAACAGAAATAAGCGTACACACACATGTGACCGAGGTGAAGGCATGGCCATCCTGATCGACGGCAAGGCGTGGGCTGCGCATGATCGAGCGCAAACGGCGGCCGCTGTGGCGAAATTGGCAGACAGCGGCGTCAAGCCCGGATTGGCAGTTGTCCTTATTGGGGAACACCCTGCATCCATGAGCTATGTCCGGGGAAAGGACAGGGCCGCCAAGGAGGCGGGCATCTATTCAGAGGTGATTCGCCTGCCGTCGTCAACGACTGAATCAGGGCTGTTAAACCTGGTCGAAGAGTTGAACCACGATGAGAGATTCCATGGCATACTCGTACAACTGCCTTTGCCGGCGCATATAAGCGAACGCTCCGTGATTGAGGCGATCACGCCCCACAAGGATGTTGACGGCTTCCACCCACTCAATGTGGGGGCGCTCGCGCTTGGCTTGCCAGGCATGATTCCCTGCACTCCCCTGGGCATTATGCGGTTGTTTGAGTATGAGGGCATCGCTCTCGAAGGGAAGCAGGCGGTCGTGATCGGACGGTCGCACATTGTCGGCAAGCCGATGGCGCAATTGCTGCTTGCCGCCAACGCCACAGTGACGGTGTGCCATTCACGGACGACGGAACTCGCTTCCCTGACCCGACGGGCCGATATTGTCATTGCCGCGATCGGAAAGCCGTGTATGATCACTGGCGACATGATCAAGCAGGGCGCTGTGGTTATCGACGTAGGCATGAACCGCTTGGACGGCAAACTTTGCGGGGATGTTGATTTTGCGAACGTAGAACCAGTGGCGTCTCATATCACGCCGGTGCCTGGCGGTGTCGGGCCGATGACGATTGCCACACTGTTAAACAACACGGTGAAAGGGGCCGCCGCGCGGGTGCGGATCTAGACTCGAGCAGACGATCATGCGTGGGCCTATTAGCCGCAATGGGGGAGACAGTGATCGAACCAGTCCGGTCTGTTTACGAAGCGACACTGTTGTTGAAGCAGCTTGTCCAGGAATCTCCGGAACTCACTCATTTGACCGTCCGGGGCGAGGTGTCCAATGTCAGTCGCCCTGCCAGCGGACATCTGTACTTTACTCTGAAAGATGAACGGGCGCGTCTGCGTGTGGTCATGTTTGCAGGAAAGGCGCGTTTCTTGCGGTTTGCTCCCCGCGACGGCATGAGCGTTGTCGTGCAGGGGGCCATTGACATTTTTGAACGTTCTGGCGACTATCAACTCTACGCCGACGCAGTGCAACCGGATGGTCTTGGCGCCCTCTATCTTGCGTATGAACAGTTGAAGGAGCGGTTGCAGGCGGAAGGGCTCTTCGCTGCCAGCCGCAAGAGAACGCTGCCGCCGTTTCCGCAGCGAATCGCTCTTGTCACATCAGCGACCGGGGCGGCGGTGCGCGACATGATTACAACACTCGCACGGCGTTATCCGCTGGCGCATGTGTTGGTTGTGCCAGTGGCGGTGCAGGGCGAGGAGGCGCCGCGACAGATTGCGCAAGGCATTGCCGCAGTGTCGGATCAGCGCCTGGCGGAGATCATGATCGTAGGTCGCGGCGGCGGTTCGTTTGAGGAACTGTTTGCGTTCAATACCGAGGTTGTCGCCCGCGCCATCGCCGCATCCGCCATTCCTGTCATAGCGGCGGTGGGGCATGAAACGGATACGACGATCGCGGACTTTGTCGCGGATGTGCGCGCGGCAACGCCCACTGCGGCCGCAGAACTCGCAACAACGGACATCCGGGATATCGAAGTCCGGCTTGGGAATGCCGAACACCGATTGCGAACCGCCGTTGCAGGCATTGTAAGCCAATGCACCGATCGAGTGGAGCGACTCGCACAGAGCCGAGTCCTGTCTGAACCGGAACGGCTGGCGTCTTCCCTGCATGAACAGTTGGACGTGCTGGAACGCGACCTG
>JAKADD010000069.1 GCA_021820825.1 Bacillota bacterium | reverse complement strand
TCAGCCGGAATCCGTTTTGCAACTGGCGGCTGTCGTGAACCGCCACAACCCCAGTCTGATGATCATTTCGGATGACGTATACGGAACATTTGTGGACGATTATCGTTCATTGCTGGCAGATTTGCCATTTAACACGATCGGTGTATACTCATTTTCAAAATATTTCGGCGTAACAGGCTGGCGATTGGGTGTCGTCGCGGTCCATGAAGACAATGTGTTCGACCAGTTGTTGCGGCAACTGCCGAAGGAGCAAGTGGAGAGTCTGAATGCACGGTATGGATCGCTGTCGCAACAGCCTGCGCAGTTGCGGTTTATCGACCGGCTGGTTGCGGACAGCCGTCAGGTGGCCCTGAATCACACCGCTGGCCTGTCGACGCCGCAACAGGTTCAGATGGCGTTCTTTGCGGTGTTTTCGCTGCTCGACAAGGAGAATCGCTATAAACGGCTGACGCGCGCAGTCTGTCATCGCCGCATGCAACTGCTGTACGATGGATTGGGGTTGCCGCACCCCGATCTCCCGCGAGACGCCGATTATTATACGCAATTCGACTTGGCTGAATGGGCTGAGCGTCATTATGGAGGAGCGTTTCGAGCCTATCTGGAAGAAAACTATGAGCCAGTCGACATTCTCTTCCGGTTAGCGCAGAAGTCTTCCATTGTCTTGCTAAGTGGCGGCGGATTTTATGGACCCGACTGGTCTGTGCGCGTGTCGCTGGCCAACCTGGAGGATGACGCGTACGCCCGCATCGGCCATGAACTTCATCAGGCTCTGGAAGACTATGTGACACACTGGAAGGATTCTATCGCGCCAGTTTGATGGGTGCATCCACGCGCGCGGGTTTATGTGCCGATGCGCGTGGCGCCCACGTTTTTCTCTACATAGTCTCGGTCAGGCGTAAAAACTCGTTGGCGTCCGTAACGGCCAGCATTGTGGCGCGCTCCCAGAAGTCCGGCTGCGTCAGGTCGGCATTCAGGTGTTTGGCCGCCAGTTCTTCCACTGTCATGCGGCCCGTGTCGCGCAACAGGTCCACATACCTGTCGGCAAACTGCGGACCTTCCTCCACGGCGCGGGCGTAGATGCCGTTGCTGAACAGGTAGCCAAATGTATAAGGGAAATTGTAAAACGGCACGCCTGTTCCATAAAAATGCTGCTTGGACGCCCAGAAGTGCGGATGATATTCACCAAGGGCATCGTGAAAGGCGTCTCTTTGGGCCTGCACCATCAGGGCGCTGAGTTCGTTTGCGCCCACAAGGCCTGCGCTCCGCCGTTCATAAAAGCGGGTCTCAAACAGGAAGCGGGCATGGATGTTCATGAACATCACGGCAGACTGCTGCACTTTGTCTTCGAGGAGCGCCAGCCGCTCTCCGGGATCGCTGGCATGCTGAACGGCCGCATCGGACACGATCCGTTCTGCCATTGTGGACGCGGTTTCAGCGACGTTCATCGCGTAACCCTTGGCCATGACGGGCAGGCCGCGCATGACAGACTGGTGATACGCGTGCCCAAGTTCGTGGGCGAGTGTGGAGACATTGCCAAATGTTCCGGAAAACGTCATGAAGATTCTGGTCTGGTCGCTGACGGGGAAACTGGTGCAGAAACCGCCCGTCTCTTTGTCGGCGCGATCCTGCGCTTCCACCCACCGGTTGCGGATGGCCTTTTGCGCGAATTCGGCCATGGCCGGGCTGAACTTTGCAAACTGCTCGGCGATGAAATCGGCCGCCTGTTCATAAGTGTACGTCGCAGACCCCGTGGCAAGCGGCGCCGCGACATCATGCCAACTCAGGGCAGGGATGCCAAAGAGTCTGGCTTTACGCTTCAGATACGCGACAAACGGGGCTTTGTTTTGCTCGATTACATCCCACATCACCGCGAGCGTGCGCTCCGTCATGCGGTTGTACTGGACAGGCTCCCGGAGCGCCGAATGCCATCCCCGATGTTTATAGACGGCGAGCCGATAGCCGGCGATATGGTTCAGTGTGCTGGCGCACAATTCGGCGGAATCGGCCCACGCTTCTTCCCACTTGGCAAAAACGGCTGTGCGCACCGCGCGATCGGAATCCTGCAACTTATTCGCCGCCTGGCCCATCGACAGCGCAACCGTCTTGCCGCTTTCTTCAAAGGGCAGGGTCATGCGTGCGACCACCGTACGGTAGAGACGACCCCACGCATGATAACCGTCCACGTTCAGATCCGCAATCAGCGTCTCACGCGCGGGATCAAGCCGCTCTCTGGCGCGCGTACGGCGTTCCTCCAGATTGAAGCGGATCGCCAGAACGCCCGGATGGTCCAGCAGTGACAGCCAGCTGTCCTCGGGCATGTCCAGCAGCTTGGCGTCAAGAGCTATGTAAGCTGCGGACAGCGTCGCCGCGAGTTGACTGGTCCGCCCAACCAGCAACTTGGCCTTGTCGTCCCTGACATTCTGGCTGACCAGACAATTGCAGAATGCGGCTGCTTCGCGCAGTCGCGCAGATACGTCCTGAATGCGGTCGAAAATCGCGGTCCATGCGTTTGCTTCCGCCGTCGCCGTCGTTTCCGCAATGTCGCGCAGCAACTGCTCATTGTCGGACTGTACGGCGGCGAGCTGCTCCGCAAGCGCCGCAGAGTCGCTTCCGCCTGCGAATATACTGTCCAGATCCCACGTCTGGTCCAATGCGACCGTCACTTTGGTTCCTCCCCACTGTCTGTCACTCTGTTTGTTTCCGCACCCGAAATAATAGTATCAAATGTGCGCCGGGTTTGATACATACACAACCACGATCTGGTAATATATGATGGTAGACCTGTATGATTTGCGGCGTATTGATTTCTCTAAAGGGGAGATTGCTGAATGGCCGGACAGTTGAAGCGCGCACAGGCGCCTGAGTCGTTGACGTGGAACCTTGATGATCTGTTTCCTTCTTTGCAGGCGTGGGAAGCGGAGTTGTCCGCAGTAGAGAAGGAACTGCCCGGCGTCACGCAGTACGCCGGGCGTCTGGGAGAGAACGCGGGCGTCCTCGCGGATTGCCTGAACGCCATGGAGGCGCTGTACATCAAAGTGATGCGTCTCTATACATACGCAAGCCTGCTCAGCGCGGGCGACGGGTCCGATCCCGTTCACCAGGGCAACATGGACCGCATCGGCGGCATGTTTGCGCAGATGGAGGCTGAACTGTCGTTTATCGAGTCGGAGATTGTGGCGCTCCCGGATGGCGTTGTCGCGAGTTTTCTGGACGCAGATGAGCGTCTGGCCAGCCTGCGTAAATATCTGCTGGACATTCTTGATACGAAACCGCACAAGCTGCTGCCGGAAACGGAAGCGGTTCTGGCGGCCCTTGGGGAGGTGCTGCAGGCGCCAGCCATGATTTATGAGCGCAGCAAGACTTCCGATATGGAATTTGCGCCTGTCGCGGACTCTGCCGGAGGCGAGTATCCGGTGTCGTTTGCTCTGTACGAAGACCATTTCGAGCAGTCGCCGGACAATGAACTGCGCCGCAAAGCGTACGGTTCGTTTGTCCAGACTCTCTCGCACTACCAGCATACATTTGCAGCGACCTATGCCACGGAGATCAAGCGGCAGGTGGTCATGGCGCGCGTGCGGGGGTACGAGTCGACAACCCACATGCTGCTGCATCCGCAGCAGGTGACAGTCGACATGTATCACAATGTCCTGGATATCATTCAGACCGACCTGGCGCCGCACATGCGTCGTCTGGCCAAGCTGCGCCAGCGGCTTCTTGGCGTTGACAAAATGCTTGTATGCGACCTGAAAGCGCCGCTCGACGACGCCTATGTGCCGCAGACCACCTACAGGCAGGCGGAGCAGATGATTCGCGAAGCTCTGTCTGTGCTGGGACAGGAATACGAGGATGTCCTGAAGCGGGCGTTTGCGGAGCGGTGGATTGACCTGGCGGACAATGTCGGCAAAACTTCGGGCGCGTTTTGCTCTGACACGTATGGAGTCCATCCCTATATCCTGATGACGTGGACAGACAATATGCGGTCGGCGTTCACGCTGGCGCACGAACTGGGCCACGCTGGCCACGGTGAACTGGCGGGGCGCAATCAGCGCATGCTGAACACCTGGCCGTCGATGTACTTTGTCGAGGCGCCGTCAACGCTCAATGAACTGTTGCTGGCGCAGCATATCCTGGCGCATACCGACGACGCCCGCATGCGCCGCTGGGTGATCCTGCAGTCGCTGGGCACCTATTACCACAATTTTGTCACGCATCTGCTGGAGGGCGAACTGCAGCGGCGAGTCTATGCGCTGGCAGAACAGGGTCAGCCGATCACGGCGGCGGTCCTGTGTGAGCAAAAAGGGAACGTGCTCGCGCAGTTCTGGGGCGACACTGTGGAGATCGACGACGGCGCCCGCCTCACGTGGATGCGTCAGCCGCATTATTACGCCGGGCTGTATCCATACACTTATTCAGCGGGTCTGAGCGCCGCAACGGCCGTTGCGCAGATGATTCGCGAGGAGGGACAGCCTGCTGTGGACCGTTGGCTGCGGGCGCTCAAGTCTGGCGGAACATTGCCGCCGCTTGAACTCATGCGTGTGGCGGGGGTGGACATGGAGAAACCGGAACCCATTCGCAAGGCGGTCGCGTATGTCGGTTCGCTGGTGGCTGAACTGGAGGCAAGTTTTTGAGTAGAATCGCATGATCATGTGCCTGCTCTGGCGGGATCGCAACCTGTGCCGCTGCTCAGACACGGTTGCGCCGAATGAAACCTGGCCTTATGTAGTGTCGTATAATTAAAGCGGGGATTCGCTTGTACTGGTTCCCCCTGAATCCGCATGATTGAGGAGGGATTGTCCATGTTGGTGGTTACCACGCCCACGATTCCGGAATACGAAATCACAACGACACTGGGACTTGTCTTTGGCATCACGGTGCGCAGTCGAGGGGTGTTTGGGAATCTTGGAGCAGGACTCAAGTCGATTGTCGGCGGGGAGATCAAGCAATACACCAAGATGCTGGAGGAGGCTCGGGCGCATGCGGTTGACCGACTGCTCGAAAACGCCAAGGCAATGGGCGCAGACGCAGTCGTGATGATGCGGTTCGATTCCGGCGAGGTCGCGCAGACGATGGAAGAAGTCGTCGCCTACGGTACGGCGGTCAAGATCGCCAAGCAGAGCTGATCGCTTAAAAGGGGAATGTCATGGCTGCGACTCTGAAGATGGTTGCTCTTGTCCTGTCGCTGGGCGTCGACACATTGCTGATGTCTATATCACTCGGCTTTGTGAGGACCAGGGGCAAATGGAAAGTGGCCCTGGTCTTTGTTTGTGCGGAAGCGCTGACGCCGCTCGTCGGACTGTTCATTGGACAAGAAGCCGGTCGCCTGATTGGCCATTGGGCGTCCCTGCTTGGCGGGGTTGTTCTCCTTTTTGTCGCCGCCTGGCTGCTCTTCTTTGATGACGACGGAAATGAAGAACAGTACGATGGCGAGAGCCGCAACCTCAAGGGCTGGGCGCTCATTCTGACTGCTGTCAGTGTCAGTCTCGATGAACTGGCCGTGGGCTTTTCCATCGGGCTGGTCGGCGTGCCGATCGTCCTGACAATCATTCTGATTGCTCTGCAGTCCTTTTTGTTCACCATGATCGGACTTACATTTGGAGCAAAATTAAAGCCGTATCTCGGCGAATGGGCTGAGAAACTGGCCGCTGTTGTACTCTTGTTGCTGGGACTCTGGATCGGGATTGAAGCGGTCGTCGCCCTGGCGCATGGCTATCATCTGTGACACAGGCCACAGTTCTATAACTTAGGAGGAATACAGATCATGGACCAGGAGAAGAACTTGTGGGAGCCGACAATTGGCGATGTGCTTGAGGCGCGTGTTCGCATTGCGCCTCATCTGCCGCCTACACCGCTTGTCCAGCCGCTGGCGCTCAAGTCGGAGCTTGGCTGTGAGATATTTGTAAAATGTGAAAACATGCAGCCGGTCGGAGCCTTCAAAGTGCGCGGAGGCGTCAATTTGGCCATCGTTGAACGCGCTGCCGGCGTCTTGCCGGAAGCGGGCATGGCAGCCGCGTCGACGGGCAACCACGGTCAGTCAGTCGCCTATGCGGCGCGCCTTGTGGGGGTTCCGGCCGTTATCTTCGCTCCCGTGGGGGCCAATCCTCTGAAGGTGCGGTCCATGGAGCGGCTGGGCGCGCAGGTCATACTGACGGGCGCAGATTTTGATGAAGCGCGCGAAGCTTGCCAACGCTTCGCCGCAGAACGGCGGATGCGCTATGTGCATTCGGCGAACGAACCGCTGTTGGTGGCTGGTGTGGCGACAGCTTATCTGGAAGCCATGCTTGAGGTTCCTGACGCCGACGTGATGATCGTTCCAATCGGCGCCGGATCCGGCGCTTCGGGCGCGGGAATCGTCGGCCGCGCCTTGCGGCCGCAGATGCGCATCATCGGTGTGCAGGCGGAGGGAGCGCCCGCCGTCTACAGATCGTTTTATTCGGGGAGCCCGGAGTCTACAGAGACTGCGGCGACAAGGGCTGAAGGATTGGCGACGCGCGTTGCGTTTGACTATCCGCTTGGCTTGCTGCGCCGAAATCTGGATGAAATAGTCCTCGTTTCCGATGACGGCATGCTCGCTGCTGTGAAACTGCTCGCCGAAACGGCGCATGTGGTGGCCGAAGAAGCGGGGGCCGCCAGCGTGGCGGCCGCCTGGCAACTGCGGGATCAGCTAAAGGGCAAGAAGGTGATCGCGCCGATCACCGGGGGAAACGCCACGGCCGCGCAACTGGCAGAGGCGCTGCGCGAACGGGTATTGTGACGCCGAGGAAGGAGAAGCCTGCCATGACACGAAGGCTTCGAGTGGGTGGAACCATTTTGGCGGTTCTAGTTGTCGTCGTTTTACTGGCGGTGGGTTTTCACCGCGACCTGCAGACCTTATTGACACCCTCGCAGGCGCAGACCAGCGGCTATGCGGCGGCGACCAAGGCGCCGTGGAATGTGCGCCAGGTCAACCTGCCGGCCATTTTGACAAAAGAACCGGGCCAGAGCGCTGTATTTGGACTGCAGGCGATCCGCCTGAAAACACCGGCGCCAGTTGGCCATCCCGCTGGCACGACGCAAATTGGCTTGCTGTGGACACAAAATGCGAGTATCCTCCTGCAACCCTGGCAAGGCGAGCCGCAAGTCCTCATGCGCGCCGGGTCGCCGGGCGACCACATGCTGGCAGTCGCTGCGTCGCCTGGTTCTCAGGGTACGGTCGTGCTGCTTGACGACATGATGCAAAACTTCGGCAAACAGCGTTTTTATTGGTGGAACCTCTCCACTGGCGAGCACGAGGCGTTCAACACAAAGGCGCCCTGGCCATTTCGTGCGTTTCACACGGCGACTGCCTGGACCGTTACCGGCGGCGCTGACGCGGGTGTCTATTCGCTTGGTATTCTGCCAATTCGAGTGTTGCCGCTGCCAAATGATTTGCACGGGGCGGCGGTTTTTGGCCATCGCATCTTTGGATCGTGGCGCGGCAGCGCTGTCACATACGATTGGCAATCGAAAACGTTTGTCAAGAGCGCCGTACAGGCTGTACATCATGTATCGTTGGCACAAAACCCTGGCGCGGTCGCGCTGCTCGGTTCGTGGGGTCCGACTTTCGTCCTGTATCCACATGCGCACGCGGTGTGGCCCAACGATTCGTTGGTGCTGGCAGCGGCGAATGGTCTCCATCGTTATCAGGAGTCACTCGCTGGATCGGGAGGTCGGGCCTGCACGATCTCCGTGGGGAGCGACTATATAGTGAAGTCGAACCCTGCGACTGCGCAGTTTTGGATCGGATGGGTGACAAAACAGGGACGGTTTCTGTGGCATTACGGGGGGCGCTACTCAAGCGGGCCGCACCATATTTTATTCGCGCCGACGGCGCTTGCGCACCATGTCGTATGGGTTGCTGGACAGTACACGTATGTCTGGAGGGCGCCCGAATGATCGATTGGATCGGCCCTGTACCTGTATTTCTTTCTGGACACAGTGGAAAGGGGATGCCATAATTGATAAACTTTAAGTGAGGCGAGCGATATGGTTTCATCTTCAGGCGTCCGTTCCTACCTTATCCATAACACGGCTGTAGTGTTTGCGGGACTTGCTCTCAATCAGTTGCTGCAGGTTGCCGGCAGCGTGGCATTGGCGCGAATTCTTCCGACTGCGACTCTGTTCGGGCAAGTGAGCGTTATGCTGCAGGTGCTCGGGATGGGCGGACTCTTTCTGAACCTGGGGTTAAACACGGCGCTCATCTATGTGGTCTCCCGGCATGGCAGGAAAGCGATCAATGTTTCCTATGGCCTCACCCTGACCGCGAGTGTCGGTGCGGCCGTCCTGATCGCCGTGGCGTTGGTTCTGCTTGCCCCAGGGATCGGGAATCTGTATCATTCCCCGGCGATCGGGGGGGCCATTGCCCTTGGTTCTCTCATGTTGATCATGAATTCGGCGATCAACGTTGGGGTCGCGCTGTTTTCCGGCGCGCGTCGGTTTGTCGTGCAATCGCTGCTCATGGTCGTCATTACGTTTTTCTCCACCGCCGGAATGATCGCAGGCGCTGTGCTCTCGCCAGCGCAGGCGTCAGTGCCCATCTATGTGAGCGCGGGCATGTGCGCCACAGATCTGCTGACAGTTGCGGTCGTGCTCGCGTGGATCCATCGGGACTACAGCGCTCCGCTTTTTGTGCGCATTCGCAGGCGGACGCTGAAATCGATGTTGCGCTATGGCATTCCGATTTGGGCCGGCAATATTGCGAAATCGTTTCAGCAGTCATTTTTAATCGTGGTTACGGGAGCCGCCTCGATTGTCGCCGCCGGATATCTGAACAATGCGCTAAAAATTGTTGGCTTTCTGAACATTGTTACGTGGGCGTTCAATATCGTCGCCCTGCCTTTTCTTTCGGAAGTGGCCAATTCGCCGCAGGCAGCGAGCGACCGCGCCACCCTGTGTTTTCGCTATAACAACTTCGTCCTGTTCCCGCTGACGCTGCTGATTCTCCTGTTTCCTCACTACATCACGCTGTCGCTGTTTGGTCCACGCTATATGACGCCTGAGTCAGTGGCGTTTCTGTCTGTGACGGCGGCGGGTGTGCTGATGTCTTCGATCAGCCGTCTTGGCGGCACACTGCTCAGCGGCATCGGGCGTCCACGGGCCAATTTCTGGACGATGATTGTATCGGGCGCCCCGGTTCTGTTTCTGGCCCCGCTGGCGATCGCGCATAATCCGCTTCTTGGGTGCTGGGTGTATGCGCTGGGATGGACGCTGTCCGCCGCGTCTCTGCTGTGGTTTCTCGTGCGCGACGGGCTGGCCATTGACTGGTGGCGCGCCTTTGGGGAACCGCTTATTCCCGCGGCCGTCGCGTTCATTGCCGTACTGATCATGCGGCAAATCACGGATCTGCGAGCTGTCCTGATTATGCTGGGAGGGTTATTGGCCACACTGCTCACATGGCGGCTTGAGAAAAACTCCCTCTGGCGAAGGAACATGGCTGAACCGAGTTCCACCAAAGGAATGTGACTGATTCGTTGTTTCAGGCAGGAATCAGTCACTGTCGTGTCGAAGGTAACTATTCCGGATTCGCAATCTGTTCTGTTCAGCCATGATATCGACACATCTTCTGTTGGTCGGGTATCGAACGAATCCGGTAGTTTGCATGTCCTAAGTGGTGAAGGGAATACCATGTCTAGTAATGCTTTGTACCGGAGGGAAGCCGTTTGAACAGCATTCAAATGTTGATTGGGTTTATAGCCGTTCTGTTGCAGGTTATTGCTATTGTATTTGGCGTGTATCAGTTCGGGGTATCGTTGTTTGGCTTTACGAAGCGATCGGCTCTCAGACATCAGGCGCCGACACAGCGTTTTGCCATCCTCATTCCAGCTCATAATGAGCAACAGGTGATCGGCTCTTTGCTGGTCAATCTGCAAAAACTTGACTATCCGCGTGAACTCTATGATGTGTTTGTCATTGCGGATAACTGCGTCGATGATACGGTTGCGCTCTCGCGTTCATATGGAGTGAACGTATTTGAGCGACAGTCGCTGACGGAACGGGGAAAAGGGCACGCCATTCGCTGG
>JAKADD010000068.1 GCA_021820825.1 Bacillota bacterium | reverse complement strand
TTCATTTTTTGCAATGCCTGCGCCTTTGAGATAAACGTCACGCTGCGAACGCCATGGATGGCGTGAATCTCGTTTCCCAGCTTCGGCAGTTCTTTGGTGGGCACACTGTCAGACACATACGCGTTAAACTGCAACTGATTTTCAATGTTGGCAGACATGGCCTGGACATTGACGCTCAGCACAAGAGAAGCCCCGAGTATCAGCAGAGTACCTGCCACTGCGCTGACGGCCGCAAACGTCATCCAGCCATTGCGAAACAGATTTTTGAAGCCTTCCCGTCCGTGACGCCCGATGGTTCTAATCTTCATAACCATACTCCCCGCGTTCCTGGTCGCGAATAATACGACCGCCTTCGATGGCGATCACCCGCTTTTTATACGCATTGACGAGTTCCCGATTGTGCGTCGCCATGACGATCGTGGTTCCCTGATCATTGACTCGCTCAAACAGTTTCAGGATGGCCCACGAATTTTCCGGATCCAGATTGCCGGTAGGCTCGTCCGCCACGACAACGTTTGGTTTGTTGACAAGCGCCCTCGCCACCGCAACCCTCTGCTGCTCCCCACCCGACAGTTCTCTCGGCAGCATATTCGCCTTTTCCTTTAATCCAACCAGTTCAATCACTTCGGCGACTCTTTTTTGGATGGTTCGCCGGGAGGTTTCAATCACTTCCAGCGCGAAGGCGATATTCTCCGTCACCGTGAGCTTTTGCAGCAGCTTGTAGTCCTGAAAGACAACGCCGATGTGGCGCCGCATAATGGGAATCTGCCGTTCGCGAAGTTTCTCGATATTGAACCCGCCTACAAATATGTGGCCCTTCGTAGGACGTTCTTCGCGGTACATCAGCTTGATAAACGTCGACTTTCCGGCTCCGCTGGGACCGACCACATAGACAAATTCACCCTGCGGGATGCGCACGGATACGCCGGACAAGGCGTTTACACCATTGCTGTATTCCTTCCAGACGTCCTGCATTTCAATCATTGACGGGCCCCCACTGCATGGACTTCACTTAAAGACGAATCGCAAGCCCTTCGACGGATTGCGACTCATTCGACAAGTATTCGACATGGGGATCGGAAATCCTGCGCATGGAAAACACTGCTAGAGAGGAAGTTGTGTTTTTAATTTGCGGAAAATATCAGGATTTGGACTCGCTCCGCAAAGAGCTTGACCTATGAGTGCATGATGTTGACAATTCCGCAATAGTCGCAATGTATATGACAGTTGCCGTGCCCGCGCAGAACAAACATCATACTTTGTATTACTGCTGTGACAACCAGGAGGGTCAGATATGGAGCGCCGCCGTGAGCATCATCATGGGCACCACAAACGTTGTACTCGTTGCGGTCATAGACACTGCCGATGTGTTGTAATACAACAACTGGTAACTAATGCGCCTTCAGTCTTCGGAAACTCGGCAGTGTCCGTCATGAACGACCCACTTGCAGCCCCCTTAGGGAGTATCCCTCCTTACAATGTGGCTGCTGAACGCGGGATGTTTTACACCGTCACATCCGGAGACCACTCCGTTACAACAGAACCCAGTTTCCTGGTATTGCAACTTACCAACCCTGCCAATTCGGGAAAGACTCTGCACATAAGATCCATTCGAGGAACCTCATCGGTCGCCACAACCATTGATATCTTTCGTGATGCTGTTTTCACGGCGAGCGGAACCTCTGTGCCGCCCCGAAATACCAATTGGGGATCTTCGGATGCGAGCATGGCAACCGGAAAATGGCTGAGTACCAATGTAGACCCAACTGTTGGCGGTGTGCTTTTGCAGTCCGTTGACCAATCAGGAGGAGCAACCGAACTCGATTACGATGGAAGATTCATCATACCGAGTACTGCGACAGCTCGCACCATATACATTCGATTGACCAACCTGGCGCGCAATGCCAATATGGCGATTGATATCAGTTGGTGGGAGACGTGATTGCGGACCGCACGTGCAACTCGTTCATCGTCTGAAGTTCATATGATCGGTCCCCTGTATGGTATGCGAGGGCATTTACTGAAATTGTATTTTTTTACTTTCTCCACGCTGTTCAAGTAGGCATACAGGGATTGGGCGATCATCAGATTTACCCTCTTTTCCTTACTGTTGAAAACAAGGACGGGCTTTCTCATCGACCAGGCATGGCCAATTTCCCACATCGTTCCAGAATCTTCATCGTTATAGACAGCGAATACAATATCGGCGCTGTCGATGGCACGCACATTTGAAGCGAAGGTCTGTCTACGCCACTTCATGGAACCATACGGAGCCTTGCTTTGGTGTTTTCGTGGAGAATATACCTTCAGTTCCTTGTCGGTGAGAACCACTTCAAATGTTCTCACCAGTTTGATTTGCTGCGGATTGAAAAATGGCCCTGCCAAATACACTCGCCTCATGCCAATCCCCCATTGCGTTTACACCGCTTTATTCAGTGGCTCGATCAGGAACGCAAGCGGTTTACGCAACGCAGTATCTTGCCGGTCAATGTCGCTGCGATCGCGTTTTCAGCGTCTTCATACCTGCCCTGTTGGACGAACCGCTTGGCTGTCTCAAAGTTGGATATCGCAAGGTCCACGAACCGGATGCACTCGGCTCTGTTACGGGCAGGAGCTGTCTTTGACTTGGCAGTCGGAATAGGCGCAATGGATGGGATGGTTTTCTTCCCGCGAATGAACTCCAGACGGTTGATGCAGGTCAATGCCCGCCCCAAAACGAACAGTAGATCTGAGATCCCGTCAATCGCCAGTCTATATTTGCCTTGCGCGATGTTAACCTTGAGCTGCTTGGCAAAGGCAATCGCCGCATTGAGGTCCTGGATGCAAATGCTCTTCGGTGTCATAAGGTTCCCCCCAAATCCGTCAGTCACACTGTATTCCATAGTTGTGCACTACGACATGGACAAAAGTTCAGTCGGAGCGACAATATCTGCAGTGCGAAGGGACAACTTGCATGAGTTATGCAGTTGCCGATGAAGTGGGGAGAAAATGATCCTGCGTACACGGCGAGGCTAAAATTGAAGTCGGTGTGGCCCGGCTTGTTTTTCACTTGTTCCGGTTTTCTCTTGCAATCGACGCAACCATGCAGCGTATCGGCTTACAAGGGAACAGGGGGTGCCAGCATGCCGGAGCCGATCAAGAGCAGCGGACGCTACATGGCCGGGCTGGATGGACTGCGGGCCTTGGCGGTGTTCGCCGTCATCGCCTATCATCTCAACTTGGCCTGGGCGCCCGGCGGGCTCCTGGGTGGCGACGTGTTCTTCGTGCTGTCCGGGTATCTCATCACGGATCTTCTTGTCGCTCAGTGGAACCGCAGCGGGCGTCTCAATCTAAAAGACTTCTGGCTGCGGCGCGCCCGTCGACTGCTTCCCGCGCTGCTTGTCATGCTTGTGGTGGTTGCGGCGTGGAGCACGCTCTTTGAACGCGCCCAGTTGCCACCGTTGCGCGGCGACGTACTGGCGGCCATGCTGTTCGTCTGCAACTGGTGGTTCATCTTTCACCATGTGTCTCGTACTTCGCCCGCTTTGGACCGCCCTCCCCGCTCGGCCACCTCTGGTCGCTTGCAGTGGAGGAGCAGTTTTATCTGCTCTGGCCGTTGGCGCTCGCCCTTGGGTTTCGCGGCGCACTGCGGCGAAGACGGCTGGTCTGCTGACCCTCGCGGGCGCGCTGGCATCGGCGCTTGCCATGGCGCTGATCTACCAGCCGGGCGCCTATCCGAGCCGGGTCTATTACGGCACCGACACCCGGGCCTTCGCTCTGCTCATCGGAGCTGCACTCGCCCTGGTATGGCCGAGTCGGAAGCTCTCCGCCACAGTCTCGCTCCGGGCGCGCTTGACTCTTGATCTAGCCGGAGCGGTCGGTCTGCTCGTCGTATTCTTCATGATCTGGCGGACCAATCAGTACGAGATGTTCCTCTACCGGGGCGGAATGGTGCTGCTGTCCGTGGCCGCCGCGGCGGCGGTGGCCACGCTCGCCCATCCGGCCAGCCTTCTCAGCCGGGCGCTGGGCTGGAAGCCCCTGCGGTGGCTTTGGCGTGCGCTCCTACGGCATCTATCTCTGGCACTACCCAGTCATCGTATTGACCAGTCCAGCGGTGGATACGGGAGGAGTCGACTTCCCCCGCGCCATCCTTCAGGTGGCGGTTCGTCGAGGAGCCCATTCGCCACGGAGCGGCGGGAAGGATGTGGAAGCAGGCGCGTACTCGGGAATGGCGGCGGAGTCGCCCGTCGATCAGCGTCAGGATTGCTTCAGTGAGTGCGCTGTTCGTATTCGTCGTGTCCTGCGTCGACTCTGCTCCAAAAACACGAGTCAACACCGTCAAGCGGCTCGAATACAGCCAGACGGGCGAGGCCGTCCGGAACCCTTGGAAATCCCATGTCGGGGCTGGGATCGGCGGCGGGTTGCGGCGCGACGGCCAAGGCAACGCTGGAAGCGGGTCAAGGCGTCACGGCGATCGGCGCATCGATCATGATCGATGCGGCGCCCTACCTGCGAAAGCTCCTTCCAGGCATCGTCATCGACGCCCAGATCGGCCGCCAGATGTTCCAGGCGCAGGCCGTGACCGCCCATCTCAAGTTGAAGGGCGAATTGGGTCGACGCGTAATCATTAAGTTGGACACAAATGGCTCTTTCACCAATGAACAGCTGATCTCCTCGCTGCACTCGCTCGGAAAGGTTCAACAGATCGTGCTGGTGAACACCCGCGTTCCCCGTCCGTGGGAGGGCGTGGTGAACTCGACCTTGGCGGAAGTGGCGAAGACCTTCCCTCACACCACACTCTTCAACTGGTACACGGCGAGCGTAGGCAAGAACGCATACTTCTATCCCGACGGCGTTCACCTCAATCCAGAAGGCGCCCAGTTCTACGCCGGACTCATAGCAAAGGCAGTCAATCCGCAACCGAAACGCAACGGACCCTGTTCGTCGCCGCGTCCACTTCGTCCACATTCTGGTTGACGGTGTAAATTGAGTGAACATTGCGTGCAACAGCCCGCTTATGGCGTGGGCCCTTAGTCGGGGGGCGAAGCGTTCTGGCGGTTCTGCGAGGCATTCGCCCAGTGCTGTTCAATGGATTCCAGTGAGCGGCCTTTCGTTTCCGGCACCAGTTTATAGATGAAAACCCAAGTGCCGATGCCAATCAGACCGTAAATCCAGAACGTGTTGCCACGTCCGGCCCACTGAATCAGCGACAGGAATGTCAGAGCCACGACGAGATTGGCAGCCCAGTTCATCACCGTTGCCAGGCTCATTGCCCTTCCGCGAACCGTTAGCGGATAAATCTCCGAGATGAGCAACCAAAAAACAGGGCCTAGACCAATGGCAAAAGAAGCAACATACACCATCAAACTGGCGGCGGTAATCCATCCAAGGGCAGCACTTACAGTGTGAAGATGAAAGGCGAACCCGAGCACGCCCAAGCTGATTACCATTCCGAAGGTTCCTGTAAGCAGCAAAGGCCGTCGTCCCACTTTGTCAATGAGCCGGATGGCGACGATGGTCATGAGAACATTGACCATTCCCACCCCCACCGTGGCGAGTATGGACACCGTGTTGGAATGCACGCCAGCCATTTCGAAAATGGTCGGAGCATAATAAATAATGGTGTTGATGCCCGTGACTTGCTGAAAGATGGCGAGTCCGACGCCGACAATGTGTGCAGGACGCAGCACCGGAGCCCATAATGTCGCCGAATCTTTTGAGTCTTGGTTGCTTCGATCAATCTCCGCCATTTCGGCGGGAACATCCTCATGATGCAGACGCATGAGCACTTTTTCCGCCTGCGCTGTCTTCCCCTTCCCGGCGAGCCAACGGGGGGACTCGGGCAGCAGCAACATGCCAACAAACAGGACGAGGGCCGGGATCACGGCAAAGCCGAACATCGCCCGCCAGTCTCCCGCCTTGGCCAGTACGTAGTCCACCAGATAGGAGATGACGATTCCGGCAGTCAGCGCTAACTGGTTTAAGGAGACCAGTGCGCCGCGAATAGGGGCGGGGGCGATTTCCGAAATATAGAGTGGCGCTGTAAAAGACGCCGCGCCAATGGCGATCCCCACTCCCACCCGTCCTAGAACCAGCACGGTCAATGTGGGGGAAAGTGCGGTGACCAAGGCGGCTGCGACAAATACCAGAGCGGCCGCAATGATCATACGTCGTCTACCGAAACGGTCAGCCAGATTTCCGCCGACCATGGCTCCGAGTACCGCGCCGATCAGTACAGACGAAACGACAAATTCCTCACTGCCGGCGGTCAGATGGAAATCTATTTTTAGAAAGAGGATAGCCCCGGAAATGATGCCGGTGTCATAGCCAAACAGTAAACCCGCCACGGCGGCGATGATGGCAATGGGAATGGTGGCGCGAGTGACTGCGGCGGAAGAGGGGCCGTCTGCCCCCGTGTTCGGACGCTGGTGCGTGACAAAGACCTTCCCTCCGTTATAGAACCTGTTTAAAAAGCACATAAATTTGGGTGGACGACAAAATTGCGCGATCGCAAAGAATGATAAACAACCGCCCAACTTTTTCATTCTACCATTACGCAGCAAGATTCACTACTCCATAGCAAAAAATGGCTGATGAGTGCAGGACCTTCTCAGCTCTCTCCCGGTGCACCCCGACCAGAGAGGATGCTGCGCGCCATCTGCAGCTGCGCGGCGACCGCAGACGGCGCAGTGCCGCCCCTGTGGGCGCGCGCCTCCACACAGCCCTGCGGAACCAGCCGCTGCAAAATCTCGTATGGCGCCGCCGGGCACAGGGTCTGCCATTCCTCCTGCGACAGTTCCGTGAGCAGTTTCCCCTGATTCACGCAATAGGCGACAACGCCCCCCACAATCGCATGCGCTTCCCGAAACGGCAGTCCCCGTCTGGCCAGGTCGTCAGCCAGATCGGTGGCCGCGCTGAAATCCCGTTCCAGCGACCTGGCGATCACATCACGCCGCACAGTCATAGTGGCAATCATCGGCGCGAACAGCGCCAATCCCGCTTTCACCGTATCCAGCGCGTCAAAGAGCCCTTCCTTGTCTTCCTGGAGATCCTTGTTGTAAGTGAGCGGCAGCCCTTTGCAGGTCGCGAGCATCGCCAGCAGGTGTCCAAATACCCGCCCCGCTTTTCCCCTGACCAGCTCCGCGACATCCGGATTCTTCTTCTGGGGCATCATCGAAGACCCCGTGGCAAACGCGTCGTCCAGTTCAATCCAGCCGAATTCCATCGTATTCCACACAATGATTTCTTCTGCAAACCGCGACAGATGCACGGCAATCAGCGACAGAACAGCCAGCGTTTCGATCACGTAGTCCCTGTCGCTGACCGCGTCCATACTGTTTTCATAGAGCGCTCCAAACGACAGTTCATCCGCCACGGACTCCCGGTCAATCGCAAATGTGGTTCCCGCGATCGCCCCGGCTCCAAGCGGCATCATATCCGCCCGTTTGGCCGCGTCCGCCAGACGGCTGCGATCCCGCTCCAGCATCCAGAAATAAGCCAGCAGATGATGCGCCAACAGGACCGGCTGGGCGCGCTGCATGTGCGTGAACCCTGGAATGATCACATCCAGATGGCGCTCCGCACAGTCCACAATAGATTCCTGCAAACGCTGCACAAGCTCAGCCACAACCGCCAGTTCCGCGCGCACAAACAGATGCATGTCCAGCGCAACCTGATCATTGCGGCTGCGGGCTGTGTGCAGTTTGCCGCCGACCGGCCCCACCAGTTCCGTCAGCCGCTGCTCAATATTCATGTGCACATCTTCCAGGTTGCTGCGCCAGACAAAATCGCCCGCCTCGATTTCCGCCCGCACTCTCTGCAGTCCGGCGCTGATCTGCAGAGCTTCCTCCTGCTCGATGATGCCCTGCCGCGCCAGCATGCGGACATGCGCAATACTGCCGGCAATATCGTGCATTGCCAGCCTCTGGTCAAAATGAACGGAGGCGTTGAACGCCTCCACGAGTTCGTGCGGTTTTGTGCTGAATCGTCCACCCCACATGGCGTTTCCCTTTGTCATCCAGGCAACTCCTCCCGCTCTTTAACGCCTGTCCTCGTCCGTTCCTGCCGTTATTCGCCCTTGGCGACGCTCGCCTGCAAACGCGTAGGCAACCCCCACAATGAAATGAAGCCCACGGCGGCGTTGTGGTCAAACGTATCCCCTGCAGCGTAAGTGGCCAGTTCCTTATTATACAGCGAATACGGCGACTCAGACGCGACGACGCTCGCCTGACCTTTGTACAGTTTCACTTTTACGGTGCCCGTCACGTATTTTTGCGTCTCAATAATGAATGCGTCAACCGCCGATTTGAGCGCGGAGAACCAGAGTCCATTGTACACGAGTTCCGTGTATTTCTGCTCCAGGAGCGGCTTGAACTGGGCGACTTCCCGCGTCAGCGTCAAGTATTCCAGCGCCTGGTGCGCCTTGATCAGCGTCACGGCGGCGGGCGCTTCGTACACTTCCCGCGACTTGATTCCCACAAGCCGATTTTCGATGTGGTCGATGCGGCCCACTCCATGTTCGCCAGCCACTGCGTTCAACTGTTCAATGAGCGTGACAAGCGGCAACTGCTCTCCGTCCAGGCTGACTGGTCGGCCCCCCGCGAAGGCAATCGTGATGTAGCGCGGCGTATCAGGCGCCGCCTCCGGACTGACCGTCCAGTCAAACGCTTCTTCCGGCGCCTCCGCCCAAGGATCTTCCAGCACACCAGCCTCACAGCTTCTACCCCACAGGTTGGCGTCCACACTAAACGGGCTGTCCAGTGTCACGGGCACCGGAATGCCATGGCGCTCCGCATAAGCGATCTCCTCATCTCTGGACCACGCCCATTCCCGCACGGGAGCGACCACTTTCGTAGCGGGCGACAGCGCCGCCACCGACACGTCAAAACGCACCTGATCGTTGCCCTTGCCCGTGCAGCCATGGGCAACCGCGCCGGCGTCGATTTCATTTGCGACTTTAACGAGCAACTGTGAGATCAGCGGTCGCGACAAGGCGGCCGACAGAGGATACACGCCTTCATACAATGCGTTTGCATACAGACTGGGAAGAATAAACTCCTCTGCAAACTGTTCACGCGCGTCGATCATCCGCGACTCCACCGCACCGATGGCTAACGCCTTGTCGCGTATGAATGAAAGATCTTTTCCTTCCCCCACATCGGCGGACATGGCGACAACATCATATCCGTGTGTCTCCTGCAACCACTTTATAGCCACAGATGTGTCAAGCCCTCCCGAATAGGCGAGCACAATTTTCGTTTTTTTCTCATTCACGCTTAATATCCCCCTTATGCCTCTCCCATTATCGCGACCAGCAGCGCTTTTTGCGCATGCAAACGGTTTTCGGCCTGATCAAACACGACCGACTGCGGCCCATCGATGACATCCGCAGTGACCTCTTCCCCCCGGTGGGCAGGCAGGCAATGCAGAAACAGCGCAGCAGGGTCTGCCGCCTTCATCAGTGTCTGGTCGACGCGATATGGGCTGAAATTCTGCAGACGCACCGCCGTCTCCGCTTCCTGACCCATGCTGGTCCAGACGTCCGTGTATACGACGTCAGCGTTTCGCACAGCAGCCTGCGCGTCCGTGGTGACCGTCACTTCTGTCTGTGCAGTCCGCGCCCACTGACGGGCCTGCTGCACGACCGCGTCCTGCGGCTCATACCCCCGCGGAGTGGCGATGCGAACGTGCATCCCCGCCAGAGAAGCCGCCTGCAGTAGGGAATGCGCCATATTGTTCCCATCGCCCACATAGGCCAGGGTAAGACCGCGCAACCGCCCTTTCTGCTCCTGAATCGTCAGCAAATCCGCGAGCGCCTGGCAGGGATGATGATCGTCCGTCAATCCGTTGATGACCGGAACCGCAGCATACTGCGCCAGTTCCGTCACATTTTTGTGCGCGTGCGTCCGGATGACGATGCCGTGGACATAGCGCGACAGCACCCGCGCCGTGTCCGCGAGCGGCTCGCCGCGCCCCAACTGCGTGGCGCTGTCTGCCAGGAAAAGCGCGTGCCCGCCCAGTTCAAACATACCCACTTCAAAAGAAACGCGCGTGCGCGTGGACGCCTTGTCAAAGATCA
>JAKADD010000067.1 GCA_021820825.1 Bacillota bacterium | reverse complement strand
AATCACTTTATCTGCCCCCCGTTTAACCCGGCGCAGGCGTTGAGCATACGCTGTCGATAATCCAGAAGGTTGACCCAATCAATGGCATCTTCCCACTCTGGATGACCAACGGCTTTTGCGAGGTCTATCCATACGGAACTCATCGACGATTCCCTCCCTTGCATACCAGAACGCCTGATTCGTTCAAGTAACATTATACACGCGCCTTATCGAGCAAAATACGGGTTAGTGGATTGTACTCATATTTCGCAATGTTTGCAGAGCCTGCTGCTCCAACTGCTATAGCCGCAAAAACGCGTTCATTTGCAATCCATTTGCAAAACGGCATAAAAAAGCGGGAAAACCCGTACAGCAAAGGGTTTTCCCGCTCCATTTGGGGCCTGGACCTACATCATGTCCATGCCGCCCATTCCACCCATGCCGCCGCCGCCCGACATCGGTGATTTATCTTTCTCTGGCTTGTCAGCCACAACCGCTTCGGTTGTGAGAAACATCCCTGCTACGGAAGCCGCATTTTGAAGCGCGGAACGTGTTACCTTCGTCGCATCGACGATGCCTTCTTTAAACATGTCGACCCACTCGCCCGTCGCAGCGTTGAAGCCCATGCCAATCGCTTCTTTTTTCAATCGATCGACGATAATTGCCCCTTCAAGTCCAGCATTATCGGCAATCTGACGAACCGGCGCCTCCAGCGAGCGACGGACAATGTTGACGCCAGTCTTTTCATCGCCTTCTGCATGCACTGCATCGAGGGCGCTGATCACATTGATGAGCGCCGTACCGCCGCCTGCCACAAAGCCTTCTTCGACAGCGGCGCGCGTGGTGTTGAGTGCGTCTTCAATGCGCAGTTTCTTCTCTTTCAATTCGGTTTCCGTTGCTGCGCCGACTTTGATAACCGCTACACCGCCGGACAACTTGGCAAGGCGTTCCTGCAATTTTTCGCGATCGAAGTCAGATGTCGTTTCTTCGAGTTGTACACGAATCTGATTGATGCGGGCGTCGATGTCTTTGCGGTTGCCCGAACCATCTACAACGATCGTGTTCTCTTTGGACACGCGAATCTGGCGAGCGCGGCCGAGTTGTTCGATCGTCGTATTTTTGAGTTCCAGACCAAGTTCTTCGCTGATCACTTGACCACCCGTGAGGATGGCAATATCCTGCAGCATTGCTTTGCGGCGATCGCCAAAGCCAGGAGCCTTGACGCCGACCGCAGTAAATGTGCCGCGCAGTTTGTTCACGACCAAAGTCGCGAGCGCTTCGCCTTCCACATCTTCCGCGACCATCAGTAGGGCGCGACCCGATTGCACAACGCGCTCCAGCACCGGCAGAATCTCTTGGATGTTGCCGATTTTCTTGTCGGTGATCAGGATGTAGGGATCTTCCAGAACTGCTTCCATTTTGTCCGCGTCCGTCACCATGTAGGGAGAGATATACCCGCGATCAAATTGCATGCCTTCGACAACTTCGAGTTCCGTTGTGAACCCTTTCGACTCTTCGACGGTGATAACTCCATCATTGCCAACTTTCTCCATGGCGTCCGCGATCAGTTGACCGATCTCGTAGTCGCCGGCAGAGACTGCCGCTCCCTGAGCAATGCTGTCGCGTCCTTCTACTGGACGGGAGATCTTCTTGATCTCTTCCACTGCAGCAGCCACAGCCATTTCGATGCCTTTGCGAAGAGCCATCGGATTGGCGCCCGAGGTGACGTTTTTCAATCCCTCGCGGATCATCGCCTGAGCGAGAACCGTAGCGGTCGTCGTGCCGTCTCCAGCAACATCGTTGGTTTTGGTCGCCACTTCTTTGACGAGTTGGGCGCCCATATTTTCAAATGGGTCTTCGAGCTCGATCTCTTTTGCAATGGTCACGCCGTCGTTGGTGATCAGCGGCGAGCCAAATTTTTTCTCCAATACCACGTTGCGACCGCGCGGCCCAAGAGTAACCTTGACTGCGTCAGCAAGTGCGTCAACTCCGCGCAGCATGGCGCGGCGCGCATCTTCACGAAACCTGATGTCTTTAGCCATGTGTTCTGCCTCCCGAAATGTATATTCCTATGTAGCGAAACGCTACCAGACCAGGTGTGCCGAAAATCCGATTATCGTTCGACCACTGCAAGAATATCCGATTCGCGAACGACGAGATATTCCACACCATCATATTTGACTTCTGTACCAGCGTACTTCGAGAAAATGACCCGATCGCCGGCTTTCACGTCAACTGCAACCAGTTTGCCGTCTTCGTAACGTCCGGGTCCGACCGACACGACCTCAGCTTCCTGGGGCTTTTCCTTGGCGGTGTCTGGCAGTACGATTCCACTTGATGTCTTTTCTTCACGCTCGAGCGCGCGCAACACCACGCGGTCACCGAGTGGTTTAATCATGGAAAACCCTCCTCCAAATATGCTCATTTCACTTTTGTTAGCACTCACTTCGATCGAGTGCTAACGACACTGATTATATTAGCGAGTTCAGAACCGTTTTGCAACCGTAAACGAATGCAATTTGCAAAAAAATTATGAAGCTGAGCTGGCTGTTTGTACGGAGGAATCCTCATTTGACAGCACTCTGTCGACTGTGGGAAGATCATGTCACATTCGTCAGTAGCTTACTGCATGCGCCACTCTTAAGAGATAAGGATGAGATCCCATTGCCATATCGCGTCTTCTCAGGCATCCAGCCATCTGGCCAAATCACCCTCGGCAACTACCTCGGCGCCCTGCGCCAGTTCGTTGCCCTTCAGCACAGTGCGCACGCTTTATATTGTGTAGTTGATCTGCACGCTATCACGGTGGCCCAGGACCCCGCCCTTTTGCGAGAGCGGATCGTTGATCTGACGGCGTTGTATCTGGCAGTCGGTCTGGACCCGCAAAAATCGACACTATTTGTTCAATCCGATGTAAGTGCGCACAGCGAACTCGGATGGATTCTCCAGTGCGTTGTTCATATGGGCGAACTGTCACGGATGACGCAGTTCAAGGAAAAGGCCGAAGGCAAAGAGACAGTGACGGCTGGACTGTTTTCCTATCCGGCGCTCATGGCGGCGGACATACTGCTGTACCAGACAACCCACGTTCCTGTCGGAGAGGATCAGAAACAGCATCTGGAACTGACACGGGATCTCGCCATGCGCTTCAATTCCCGCTTCGGAGAAACCTTTACCGTGCCAGAAGTCATGATGCTGAAAGAAGGCGCCCGCATCATGTCGTTGGACGATCCCGACAAAAAAATGAGCAAGAGTAACCCAAATCCGCAAAGCAGAATCGAAATTCTCGACTCCCCTGACGATATCCGCAAAAAAATTAGTCGCGCCGTGACGGATTCTGACCGTGAGATCCGCTATGACCCGCAACGCAAACCGGCCGTCTCCAATCTGCTGGTCATTTATTCGCTCACGGCTGATGTAACGATCGATTCACTCGTTGCACAGTATGATGGAAAAGGGTATGGCTCTTTAAAGAAAGAACTCGCGGAAACAATCATCGCCCATCTGACGCCAATCCAGGAAAAGTACCGGGAGATACGGCAAAGCGGCCTTGCCGAGGACGTGTTGCGCAAGGGGGCCGCAGCGGCCGCAGAGAGCGCCGGGGAAACCATGGATCTGGTTCGCGAACGCGTTGGCCTGGGCGGCTTCAGACGTCGCTAGCCTAACAATTCGGGCTGGCCTTCCACTGTCTGAACGGCGCCCTTTATGGATATTCTGGTAACGATTGTCCATCTGACGCGAGTTCGAAAAGGGGAGCCAAACCGTGACAACCATCGAAAGAGTGGAAGCTGCGCATGCCAGCGCTCAATTATTGCACGCGACACTCACGCAATTTTCACTTGAGACCGTGGACCCGATCAGCAAGCAAATGTACCAGGAACTGGCCAATGCCGCCCAGTCAATCGCGCAAGGCATCAGAAAACGACAGCAACAGTTGACTGATCGCGAGGCTGCGATCGCACAGGTTCGCCAGCCTGAGATCTGAAGCGCAGGCCGAATCCACTGCGACTGGATTCGGCCATTTGGGCGCGCAAAGATGGATCATAGCTTGCGAATCACCTTCATCCCCTTGCTGACGACGCACACAAAGCTCAGGGAGATTTTGCTTCGCAAAACTCAGGGATGAGTGGCTATTCACGGTCTTCTACATCGATTTCCGGACGATTCGGCAAGCGTTCGCGGTCCGCCGTCTGCGTGGGCTGGCTGTCCTCTGAACGCCCCTTCGTCGAATCCTTTGCCGCTTCTTTCGACGCGTCTGATATCGGTTCGAGCGGTTCGGTCTGCGGTTCGGCCTGCGGATCAGTCTGCGGATCGAACCGTGGTCCGAGTGGCTCGATTGGCGCCTCTTTTGCTTCGCTGACGGTAATCGCAGGACTGTCAGCCACATCCGGCGCCTCCTGTTGCTCCTTCTCCCGCCACCATGCTTCAGCCGCCAGTTTACGTTTATAGGTCAGTGCTGAGATGCCGATGCTGATCTCATAAACGAGAATCATGGGCACCACAACACTCAGATGCGAGATCAGTTCTGGAGGACTGATGAAGACCCCCAGAATTACGCACAGAAAATAGGCGTACCGACGTACGGAACGCAGCCACATCGGAGTGATGACGCCAATGCGGGTAAGAAACATGACGACGATTGGCAGTTCAAACAACAACCCGAAAGGAACGACAATGGCAAACATAAATGAGAAATACTCACTGGCTGTAAACATTACGGTGAACCGGATTTCTGCAATCTGTCTCAGAAAATGGAAAATTTCAGGGAAGATCACATAGTAAGCGAACGCAACGCCAAGAAGAAACATCACGGTGATGGGTCCGATCAGCCGGAGCGCATAGCGCCTCTCATGCGCAAGCAGACCCGGCCCGACAAACACCCACAACTGCCACAGCAAAAAAGGGGTCGTCACGGCAATGGCCGCAACCCCCGCAATGGTTAAATAAATCTGCACGACCTCGCCGGGCCCCAAAACAACCAGCTTCATACCCTGCAGCGGCGTCACAAGATAGTTGTATACATTTCCCACAAACACGAGTGAACCTATGAGTGCGATCAAAAAAAACGCCAGTACATACATGATACGCCTGCGCAGGTCTTCCAGATGTTCCGTTATGTTCTCCAAGCTCATGGAATTTTTATCTGCACCCAACAAGCTGCCATACTCCCTGCTCTCTTGCGTCTATTCCTGAAAATCGCCGCAGGCGCATTTTCTTCCCGGTTGTTGGTGCTGCGCAGCAGCATGGATGTCTACTCCTGATCGCGCTGTTCAATCTGTTGCGGCGGAGTCTGCGGCTTGCTCTCGCCAACCATCTCTCTCGTGGCGTCCTTGAACTCCTTCAGACTTTTGCCAAACGCCCGTCCAATCTCGGGCAGCTTGCTCGGTCCAAACACCAAAAGTGCAGCCACCAAGATCAAAATCAGCCCAGACAGACCCAAATTCCCGAATGACATGTCCATCCCTCCCCTCAGATCATATGCTTTCTACGACTCACATCGCCGCAAAAAATAAATCAAAAATTGCAGTTCACTGATCAAATCCACCTGGTGCAACACCGTGCCAGTGGGTGCTGTCACATATTGAGACGTGAAATTTAGAATTCCAACAATTCCCGCATTTGCTGCGGCGTCGGCCGCTGCCTGCGCATATAGCCCCGGCGTCGTCAGAACGGCGATCTCCACGGGAGTCGACGACGCGAACTCAGACAACTCACTGAGCGGCCTCACTGCAATGCCGTCGATCCTGCGATGAACTGCTTCGGCGTCCACATCAAAAGCGGCCAAGAGTCGTAACTGCGCCACCTGATCATGCCCGGAGACAGAAATTCCAGCCCTTCCAGAACCGATCACGATCACGCCAACCTGTTCGTCATGCAGCAAATATCCTTGCAAAAACTCCACCAAGTACGGAACACTGTATCCGTAGCCGCGTTTGCCGAGTTCTCCGAGATACGAGAAATCCCTCCGGACAGTTGCGGGTTCAATCTGAAGAGCGGCGCTGACTTCTGTCGATGAGACGCGTTCCTTGCCGAGCTTGCGCAGAGTCAACAAATAGCGGTAATACATCGGCAATCGACGGGCCGTCACGACGGGAACTTGTGCAACCTCCATGCTAAGCCTCCAGCATTAACCTCTCCAATATCACCATAAAACCTGCAATGTCATCTCTATGATACACCGGGAGAGTGGAGTCGGCAACAGCAAAGGGCGCATCAGGAACCGCAAACGCGAGAACAGTCTGCCTTGCGTTGGCGGACAACAGAAAATTCGGAAGCGCGTAGCTGCCGCCCTGGCGCAGATCTTCGCCCAGTAAGACAAACTTGCGCATGGCGACTGTTTTGTACCCTTCCAGGAATACCACGTCCACCGATCCGAGCGCAGCGACCAGCGCGGCAACTGAGGGCGTCTCATCACTGCGCCGTTCGATCATATAGTGACCGCGCGTATCCGCGATGCCGACACTGATGGCGCCAGCGTCCATGTAACGCGCTGTATCCGTGCCCTCCGGGCTGGTTCGAAAGCTGTGGCCGTCGTGCTTGAAACATCCGACGCGCAGTCCGCGCCGTGCGCACTCCGCCGTCAAGCGGGCAATGAGAGTCGTCTTGCCGGTATGCTTGTAGCCAGAAAACAGGATGAGCACAGGTTCCCGGGTTGCTCTCACAGCATTCCTCCGTGCCCCAGTTCTGCGATATCCGCGCCTGTCAGCCTTTGTCCCGCCAGTACGCGGGGCAGCAGGTGATCAAACGCTGTCACAGAATCGAAAATGACGCAGCCCGGCAGACCCATCAGCACAACATCACGTTGATAGGCCAGCATGGACATGGAGCCAGGCAACATTGGCATACCGTAAGAAACTACTTCAGTGGCCGCCTCTCGAATGGCGCCCGGACTGCGATCATCCGGATCGACTGACATGCCGCCTGTTACCAGCACGATATCCGCCCCTCTGTCAATCAGCCTGTCAATCGCCTGTACGATCGAGTACGTGGCGTCATCGACAATCTCCTGACCGAGCCAATGTGCGCCATAAACCTGAAGTTTGGTCCGTAAAACCGGTCCAAATCGGTCTTCAATCCGACCCTTGAACACTTCGCTGCCAGTCGTAACAACACCGACTGACGCTCGTCGGAAAGGGAGAACCGTCAGAAGCGGCCCTGTTTTTGCCAATAGCGTTTCATATGCAGCCAACCGTTCCTCGCCTACAACCAGTGGAATCGCGCGCAAACCCGCCACAGACTGCTTTTCAATCACCGCCGAGTTGGTGCGTCTGGTTACAACCGCCAACTCGCCGAGCGCGTTCACCGCGCGCAGTGTCTCTACGTCAATCGTGAGCAGCCCCGCATGAACGGCCTTCACCGTCACCTTGCCTTCATCAGGCTCCGAGAAAAACAGACTGCTGTGTACAAGCGCCGCGGCCATGCGACGGGCGGCATCGTCTTCATGCACCTCGCCTGGTTCCAGTGACAGCACATAGATGTGTTCTTTTCCGATCGCCAGCAACTGTTCGATATCGTCTTCCTTGATGACATGGCCTTTTTTAAATAACCGTCCTTTAAACTCGCCGGGAACAATTTTCGTCAAATCATGGGCCAGGACCATCCCCACTGCGTCCTCAACGCGGACTTCCCGTTTCATCGTCCACCATCTCCTTTCACGCCCCCGGCAAACATACGCAAGGTTTCGTATTGTGCAGGGGAATTAACCATCAGAAAACTGACCGCGTCAGGATCGTAGTCGCGCCATTCTGCTTCCGGCACATAACGCACACAGATTTTATTCAGAAAATCAGACACTCTTCTCCGATCGCAGGTAAGCATTTTTGTTATCACTGGTTTCAGAGATTTGTGATAAACTCCAATCATCGGATACATCTTCCCGCACAGGGTGGGAACGATTGCAGTTATCGGTGGGCTGCTCAGATCGTCTTTATGATCGGCGTTCTGTGTAGCCAACTGCGCCAGATACTGCAGAAGTTCAACACGGACGAGCGGCGCGTCGACTGCAATCACAAAAGTCCATTCGTTGCGGCAGTGCGCCAGACCGCTCTCGAGCCCAGCGAGCGGCCCCTGCCCTGGATGCAGGTCAAAAACAACCCCAGGAAGTTGCAGCGTCTGTTGCTCCTTCCTGCGCACCACCCAAACATCCTCGGCTATTGCTGCTAATTTCGCATACAGGTTGTCGACAAACGTCAATGTCTCCAGCGCCAGCGTTGCCTTGTCGCATCCCATGCGCCGACTGTAGCCGCCTGCAAGAATGACCGCGCTGAACAGCGGTAAAGCTGGCGTAATCATGCGTCGGCAACCCCCCGTATGGGGAAAGGAGTCAGGGCCTTGATCACGGACATACGCCGCTTGCGCGCAGTAGACTTGCTATATCTGGGACGCTGGACCATCGTCCTGATCGTTCCCTGTATGGCGGCGGCAACCCATGCTACATCCTTTTGGTATGCGGTCATAGAAGGCATTTTTCTCCTCTGTGCATTGCTGGTGTCAATAACGGCGCGATATCGCTCTCTCCCGGACACTTTCTGGATCGGCGTCGTATTGCTGGACATGTTTCTCGTTACCGCAATGATCGTTCTCGAACAACCCGGCGCCCCCTCTGCCTGGCCATTGTACCTCTGGTGTGTCATCGAAGCCTCACTGGCGCTGCGCAGCAAGGCAGGCCTCGCAGTCACCATCGCCGTCGACCTGCTGTCGCTGCTGTTTATTGTACCATTTCGAGGACATGAAGAGATGCTTGCCCAACTGCTGGCACGCTTTTTGACCTTCAACATGACAGCGCTTCCGATTGTCTATTCTGTATATTGGGAGCAACGCAATCGTCGCGAACTCGACCGTCAGATTGGAGAATCCTCCCGCTATCTTACGAAAGCGGAGGAACTTGAGCATATCAATCGTCAGATGACCGACTATACTATGGATGTGCAAAACAGGGCTGTGATCGACCAACTGACCGGCCTCTATAATCAGACATATTTTCACCACAGGTTGTTGATTGAGGTGGAAAAATCTCGCCAGAACCATGAAATAATCAGTCTTATTTTGTGCGACATTGACCACTTCAAGTATTTTAACGACCAGTTTGGACATTATCTTGGCGACGATGTCCTGAGAGCCGTCGCCAAGGTCATGCTCGACATGGCCACAGATCCGTCCGTCATCATCGCGCGTTTAGGCGGCGAAGAGTTTGTCCTTGCCCTGCCAAACGCCGATACGACCGCTGCCTGTCAGTTTGCAGAGGAACTGCGACGCAAGATTTCGGACACTGTCGTGAGCGGTCCGCTCGGGGCCCTGCATGTCACCGTCAGCGCTGGCGTCGCCACATTTCCGGGAACAGCGCTGGATGCCCTTGAACTGGTGAAACTGGCTGACAAGGCAATGTATTCAGCCAAAGAAAACGGCCGCAATCGCATCTGCTGCGACCCGGCCCTCACCGCATTTTCCGTACAGTTGCAAGACGCCTGACGATCGGGAGTATGGGTTGACAGCGGACGCGCATCAATCCGGCGCACAGTTGATCACGCCTTCTGGGGTAACGAGCCGATCCACCCTGCGGTCAAATGACTCGGTGGGGAATCGATCAACGATCTGAAAATTGTATCCGATACCCACAATCAAAGCATCCGGGCGAATGAGCGACAGATAGCGATCATAATAGCCGCCCCCATACCCAAGCCTGTCTCCATGTTCTGTGAAGGCGAGTCCGGGCACAACAATCAGGTCAAACGACTCCGGCGCCAGAGAATTTTCCGCTGTCTCGCGTGGTTCGCGCATCCCCCACTCCCCCACCGTCACTTCCAGAAGATTATAGAGCGGCAAAGCGCGCATGGTTTTCCCAGCGCGGCGCGCTTGCGGCGCCGCCACTAGTTTGCCTGCCTGAAGGGCCGTTTCAATAATTGCATCCGTCTCCGCTTCCCCCCGAAATGCAAGATAGATCAACATAGATCCAGCTTCCTGAAAGAACTGTTGAGCACAAAAGACCTCCGCCAGCCGCCGATCATAGGAACGTCTATAAAATGACGTCAGAGAGTTGCGTTGCGCCATCATCGCTCTGCGCAATGATGGTTTGTCATGGAAAGGCGGCAAGCTGTTCTGGTTATTTTCCATTTTCACCCACAAACTCCTTCCGAAAAGTA
>JAKADD010000066.1 GCA_021820825.1 Bacillota bacterium | reverse complement strand
TCCTGGCGACCGCTGTGTGGCAGTAGCATAATCGAATCCGCGGTACGTGTACTGATTCTGGCGGCCGCCCGTCAAGGCCTCGATGCCCCCGGTGTGTGGATTGACAAATACGGCCGCTCCCTGAATTTTTTCCGTCGCTGTCGACAGCGGCGTCGGATAGTTGCTCGGGTTATTGACGGCGTTATACGTCGCCAGTTGCAACTGCGGATTCAGTTCAGTGTAAATCTTGACGCCGCCTCGCGTCAGCAGCTGCGTGCTTAAATGAAGACTATTCAGTTCCTGATACAGGTAGTCGCGGTAATAATCGTATTGCGGCGGTATCCCCGAGAAGTTCTGGGTGCTGGGATTCAGGCCCAGAGGAGCCTTCTGCGCAGCCTGCATCTGCGTGTAACTGATATAGTGCTGAATGTACATGCGTTGCAGAACCTCATTGCGCCGCGTGATCGCGAGTTTCGGATTGACTATGGGGTCGTACAGAGACGGCGCCTGGGGCAATCCGGCAAGCATCGCGCACTGCGGCAGGGTCAGATTATGCATCTGCGCCGGACGCAGGCTGAAATACGTGTAGGCCGCCTGAGCAATGCCAGTGGCGCCGTTGCCAAAGTACACATGGTTAAAATACATGTCGAGGATCTGATTCTTGGTGAACTGGCGCGAAATTTGAATCGAGAGCAACAATTCTTCCAGTTTGTACTGAATCGTTTTGTTGTCTGTCAAATACACGAATTTAGCCAGTTGCTGCGTGATCGTGCTGGCCCCCTGGCCTGTATTCATGTGGACGAGGTCATGCAGGGCCGCACGCGCATAGCCCCGCAAACTGAAGCCATAGTTGTGGTAAAAACCTGCATCCTCAGTCGCGATGAGCGCCCGCTGCAAATTGCGCGGGATTTCCGGCAAGGGCACCTGTACAATCCCGGCGGGTTGAATCTTGAATATGAGTTGCCCATAGCGATCATACACTTCAGTTGGAGAACTGGTCTGATCAAGTTGGGACAGGTTGACTCTTGGCATCGCGAATAGCCACACAAATCCAATGACCAGGCCCACAAAGAGTACGGTGCTGAATCCCCCGATCCAGATGACGCGAATCCACAGGGGCATACGCTTGCGAACCTTCTGTTTTGCTTTGGGGGTGGGGCGCTTGGGTGCTGCCTTGCCCTTCTTGTCCATACCTGGCCTCCCTCAAGTCTTCACGACATCATTGTAATAGACGCCGTAGACTTGTGCAAAGGTTCAAGCGGTTCTCCCTTGCGCTGCAGCGATCCACCGCGGAGGTTTCGTCAGTATCCACGGTATGTGCTCTGGCTGCCGATACCCGGAATGTTCCACGGCGCACCGTAAGCAGCTTTGATATACTCAATTGCCGCTATCGCATTGTCGACCGGATTCCAGATGTCTGTATAGCCGCTTCGCGCATACCTGGAGAACGTATCCGGCAGCATCTGCAGCAACCCTGAAGCGTGTTGGCCAGCGACCGCCTCCGGGCTGACCGCCGTCGGATTTCCGCCGCTCTCATACTGGACGAGCAGCAGGAGCCATGGCACCCAGGAAGACGAAACTCCCGCAGTGTGGACCGCGTCTGTCAAATCCGCGCGCACCGTCGACAGATCGAGAACCCCCGAGACTACTGGCGGCGGCGTTCCTTTTTTTGCAGCCGCAGCTGCAGCTGCGGCTGCGCGTTTTTGAGCCAAAATGACTGCAGATATTTCCGATGCCAATCGCTGCATGTTTTGAATCTGGCCGACGCGCTGCCGCGCAGCATCTATCTTAACGGCCGTCAACTGCGCCATCAGGCCCTGTTTATGCGCCGCATCCGCCGCAATCTGTACGTGAATGCGTACGATATTGGCGTACGCGTCATGCGCTTGCCTGGCGGCTGTTTGCGCCCTCATGGTGAGGGCGTGAAACTCGCGCACGATCCGTGCGTCCAGTAAAAAAATAGTTCTTTGTCTTTGCAGCAACAGGTCCATGGCAGAGATTCTGTACAGCAGATCTGATAAACTGTGAGCACCGAAGATAATTTCGATCAGAGGAATACTGCCCTGTTCGTACCAGAAACGCAGTTGGGCCTTCAACCGACTGTTCGCCCGCCTGGCCAAAGCAGCGTAACGGCGGCTCAGTCGCTGGTCGCGCAGCACGCGTTTATGCGCACGCGCAACAACAGCACCCTGCAGAATCTGCATACGCTCCTCGTGTAACACCGCCTGCTCGGTGGCGTGCAGATTGCTGGAGAGACGCGTTTGATTTTTGCTCAATTTTAAAACTTCCCGGGACAAAACTATGCTATTCTGTTTGGCAACCTGGTAGGCCCTGCGCAATTGCGACAGGCTTATGTCTTTTCCGTACGCAGCACGCATGGGCGCCAGCATGAAAAGCGTAAGCATGAGCACCAACACCATGATCCAGGTGCGACTCCGATAGCTTTTATGTATGGCGAATCTGTCCATACGCACATAGTAACATGCTGAGAGGCGCGCGCAAAGCAAGGGAGGCTTCGCCGAGTTGAATGGCACCTATTACTCGCTGTTTTTTGTCACAGCCATTGCGTTCATCTCTCCGTGGGCGTCCTACCGTCTCACCAGAGGGCTGATTCCGGCCATCGTCATCGAGATTCTGCTCGGCATTGCCGTGGGGAACAGCGGATTAAGGCTGGCGGACACCACACCGTATGTAACTTTTCTTTCGAACCTGGCGTTTTCGTACCTCATGTTCCTCTCGGGACTGGAGATCGATTTTGAAGTCATCCTCCAGCGTTCCAATCCTGAAGACAAGCCGCCCTGGGTCAAGGGAATTCTTTTTTTCCTGATCGCTTTCAGCATTTCCGCCGCTCTTGCCTATGCGATGGCAGGGCTGGGGCTGATCACGCACCCGCTCTTTATGTCGCTTATTTTGAGCACAACATCCATTGGCATCGTTACGCCCGCATTGAAGGAAAAAGGTTGGCTGCTGGTTGCGTTCGGTCAGGAAATTCTCGTCTATGCGCTGCTGGCCGATATTGTGACGCTGATCCTTGTGGCGGCCTACACCACGGCCCACGCCACGGGCAATGCGGCCAGCGTCCTCCTGGTTCTGGTCCTGCTGTTCCTGTTCGTGGTTGTTTATCGCGTCTTGAAAGTGGTCAAAGGCATTCGTTCATTTTCAGTCGTCGAAAATGCGACAAGCGAACTCGGATTGCGCGGGGCGTTTGCGCTCATTCTGATCTTCCTGGCGCTGGCGCAGTTACTCGGTACGCAGATCGTCGTAGGAGCCTTTCTCGCAGGAGCGATTATCAGCCTGCTCTCCGAAAAACACTCACAGCTGACCCAAAAGTTAAATTCGATTGGATACGGCTTCTTCCTGCCAATCTTCTTTGTCAATGTGGGCCTCACATTCAATATGTCCTCGCTGATCGGCTCATCCTCTTTCTGGATTGCGCTCGGGATCCTGCTCGTGGGCATGTTCGCCAACAAGCTCATCAGCGCACTGACAATCATGAGGAATTTCTCCATTCGAGAACGCACCGCCGCCGGCATGCTGCTGGGTTCCCAACTCAGCCTGACAATTGTGGCCAGCAAACTCGGTCAACAGATCGGTGTGCTGTCTCCCGGCGTCGCAAATGGGCTCATCCTGTTGGCTATCATCACCTGTCTGATTTCGCCAAGCGTGTTTACGCGACTGGTTGGCATCCAGACCGCAGTCAAGAATCCGCTTTTTGGCGGCTCCCTGCCCCCAGACTTCTTGCCGGAGGGTTGGGTCGTCACCCAGATCGAGGTGTTATCACCCCGTTTTTCCCACACTCCCATGAGACGTCTGCTGCTCCCACAGGACACCCTATTCATCTCCATCGAACGCGGCGATGAAAAGCTGATACCGCGGGGCCATACTGTTCTGGAGCAATTTGATGTCATTCACCTCATGGGAACTCCTAAAGCCATCGATAATTTGCGTGCGCGTTTCGGCGGACGCGAAAATCACAAAAAACAGCGATAGCTTCGCCCTGCATTCGCGAAACCATACCGGTTCAGCGCCTTGTAGATTGGCAATTGCGATGATAAACTCAAGAAAGCATGCTATTTAACTACTGTTTCCAAGCTGTGGCCGGCTGGCCTGCCTTCCTATCACGACATGAAGCGCAACTGGCCCGCATAAGATGCGTTTTTGCGTATAAATAGACGCTTCGCGCCCCCACAGAATTGTCAAAACAGTTTGGTCTGCAACAGGAGGAAACTGGCGATGGCGTTTTGCAGCATCCGCCGCATCGTATGAAGCACTGGCTTCGTCATTTTTTTCGAGTTCAGATGATGAGCGTCGTATTGACCGTGCTCCTCATTGCGCTCTGGCCGATCACTTCCCACGGGATCACAACATTATCCGCACGGCGCCTCGCCCAAGAGTCAATTGCTCATGGCGCGCGTCATACGCCTGTTTTTCATTCACCGCCGTATAGTTCTTCCCAAACGCAGCCATCCACAGCCAACAGTACGGTCGCGCTGCCAGCCAAGACACTTCTTGCAGCTCCTCTGGTCAGTCAGTTGCCCGCGCTGTTCAACGGTTGTGAAGTTACCAGTCTGGCCATGCTCCTGCAGTTTGAGCATATAAGCGTCACAAACCTGACGCTCGCCAGTCAGATTACCCGCGATCCGACCCCGCTCGTAACGAACAGCGCAGGCGCTATCGTCAGTTGGGGCAACCCGAACAACGGTTTTGTGGGCAGCATTTCTGGCAAAGAACCTGGTTTTGGCGTGTACCATGGCCCAATTGCCGCCCTTTTGAACCGTTATATGCCAGGACGCGCACTCGATCTGACGGGATCTCCCCTCGCGACCATCCTTGCAACGGTTGCATCGGGTCGCCCCGTGATCATGTGGACAACGTTCAATTTCCTGCCAGTAGACGACTGGATCACATGGCAAAGCCCCACAGGACCGGTGCGCACGACGATGTCTGAACACGCTGTACTCCTGGTCGGGTATGACAAAACGGATTTTTATGTAAACGATCCCTTGACTGCGCAACTCGATCAGATACCTCAGGCATCGTTTCGGCAGAGTTGGATTGATCTTGGCAGACAGGCTGTCACAGTGACGCCGCAATCGTAAAAATCGGGTTAAAACTAGCATTTCCCTCACAACTGTGCCACAATGGCGGTATCTGTGACGGCAAACGGTGCGTAGGCACATACGGGGGAACGATCTGATTGGCACTATGAAAAATCCATCCATATCCATCATCATACCAACCTATAATCGTCCCCGTCTGCTGGCGGAGTGTTTGCGCGCCATTGCGTCCGATCCTTATCAGAACAAAGAAGTGATCGTTGTCAACGATGCGGGCAGCGACGTGTCCTCCGTAATCAGGCAAGCGGCAAAGCAGATGCCGGTGCAGCTTGTGAACCTGGGCAGCAACCGGGGACATGTACGGGCCCGCAACGAGGGCCTGAGTCTGGCTCAGGGGGATCTTGTCATGCTCTGCGATGACGATGATCTGCTGTTGCCTGGGCACATCCAGAGAATGGCGCAGATGTGGCGGGAACGCACAAGTCAATTGCTGTACTCCGACGCGGAAATTGTGAATTACAATCACGCCAACGGCAAACGCGTGCCCGTGGCCAGGACAGCCTTCGCCTTTGATTTCGATCCCGCACTGCTGCGCCAGTGGAACACAGTCATCTCCTCAGGCATCCTTTATGACCGAACGCTCCATGATGACATTGGTTTTTTTGACGAGAACATGCGCGACTACTGGGATTGGGACTTTTTCCTCCGTGCGTCTGCCGTATGCGCCCTGCTTCGCGTGCCGTTTGCCAGTGTCCTGTACATGGTCAGCGCGGTGGGCCAAAACCTCTCGGCCAATCACACTGGCATGCAGCGATCCCTGCAGCGCTTTGTGCAAAAACATCAACTGGAATCGCTGTCGGTAAGTTCCTTTACGCTCATGCTGAACGAACCCGGCCTCCAGTCCTATCGCCGTCCGACATGTATTCTCTGGAACGGAAGCCTGCAATTTTGCCACGAGTGATTTCCCCGTTGCCTTAGCCCGCTGCTCCCGCAAGTTCCGATTGCGGCGGCTGCGACTCTCCCCCGTCCGCCTGTTCCGCAGAAGGCGTTTCGTCCATCCCGAAAAATCGCCGCAGGCGTATTTTTCTTCTCGGCTGTTGGTGCTGCGAAGCAGCATGGATGTCCATCCCGACGCTCTGCAGGCCGTCAACACGCAGCAACGACAGCCGCGGCTGTTTCGTATGCGGATCGCGGAAAGTTCTCGTACGCAGGCCAAATACGCGCTCCATCTCAGGGCCAGTCAGCACACTCACCGGAAGCCCCTGGTTGATGATGGCTCCTTCATGCAAGAGTATCACGCGATCCGCGTAACTAAGGACATGTTCCAGATCATGCAACGTGACAAGAATTCCCCGCCCTTCGGCCGCGAGTTCACGACAGATGCGCAGGATGTCCAGTTGGAAGCCGACATCCAAGCCTGACACAGGTTCGTCGAGAAGCAGAATGCGTGCATCCTGCGCCAGCACTTTGCCAAGGAATGCGCGCTGACGTTCACCGCCGGACAGGGTGCGAATATCGCGGTCAGCGAAACTCTGCAGGCCCACCTGCGCCAAGATAAAGTCGGACGGGTTCCTGCGCGCGGCGCCGCGCGCGTAAAACCCCATTTCCACAATATCGCGCACGGTGTACGCCACATCAACCACGGTCTGTTGCGGCAGATACCCCAGCCACTGCGCCCGTTTGCGCGCCCGCATGCGCTGCAGCCCGCGGCCAAACAGCGATACAGTTCCACCCGTTGGCGCAAGCACCCTGGCAAGCAGTTTCAGGATCGTGCTCTTGCCCGCGCCGTTTGGACCGATCAATGCGACAATTTCACCCGGTTCAACCTGCAACGAAACATCGTGCACAATCTCCTGAAAACTCAGGCGGTCACAGGACAGCACACAGATTCCCCCTCATTGCGACTGATCGTTTCACGCGCCAAGGCGCCGTTCCGAACGCAGCAACAGATATAGGAAAAAAGGACCGCCCAGAAAGGACGTAATGATGCCGACATTAATTTCAAATGAAGAAATCAGCGTCCGCGCAACCATGTCCGCAACCACCAGCAGAGCGGCGCCAAGCAGAGCCGAGGCGGGCAGAACCACACGATGGCGCGGCCCCACCAAAGCCCTCACCATATGGGGCACGATCAGACCGACAAACGCGATCGTTCCGCTGATCGCGACCGACGCCCCAGTCATCAGAGCCACAAGCACCAGCAGCGCTCGTTTGACCCATTCCACCGGAACCCCGCTGGAATGCGCGCTCTCCTCGCCGGTTTGCAGCAAATCCAGTTCCCGCGCCAGTGTGAAAACAAGCACAAGACCGACGCTGACTGGAATGGCGACCAGTCTGACAGCCGTCCAGCCATCTCCATTGAATCCTCCCATGAGCCAGAACACGATACTGCGCAGTTGATAATTATTCGCGAAGGTAAGCGCAAGCGAGACACCTGCGTCAATCATCGAACTGACGATCATTCCGGCGAGCAGCACGCCAATCAGAGACGTCTTGCCGTGTTTTGTAGCCAGAGCATAGACTAAAAACACGGCTAGTGTCGCCCCCGCAAACGCGGCGAGCGGAAGCGCAAACGGACTGCGGAGGGTCCACGAGAAAATCAGCGCCAGCACGGCGCCAATCGATCCGCCGGCGGAGACGCCGATGATCCCTGGATCCGCCATCGGATTTTTAAAAATGGACTGCACCACAGCGCCGGAGGTCGCCAGGGCCGCGCCCACGAAAGCCGCGCAGAGCACGCGCGGTTCGCGGATTTCCCTGACGATGATGTCGTTTGTGCTGTTGCCCGCTGGACCCAGCATCGCGTGGAGCACCTGAGCCACTGTGAGCGGAACAGGTCCTTTTATCACTCCCGCAACGATGGCAACCGCAAGCACCCCCGCAAGCACAGGAAGCCACCATGCGGCTGTACGGCGGCTTCGCGCAATCACACGCGGCGTCATTTTGTTTTGCTTGCGTTGATCAGCATGTTCTGAACATCCTGAACGCCCAGGACAATGTACTGACTGACTGCGGACAGATTGCCGTCGGAAGCTGTGTAGACGTGATGGTTTCTCACGGCGCGCAGCGATTTAAAGACAGGGTTGGCAAGGAACTGCTTCAGTTGCAGTTGCTGGTTCCCGGAATCGTTTGGAATGATGATGACATCCGGATTGAGGGCGAGCACCTTCTCCGCGGACACCGTCGCCCATCCGGAGAGACCGGCCGCGACATTTACTCCTCCCGCCGCGTTTATGATGCTGTTGCCTGTTGTATTCGCACCGGCGATGCTGATGGTATTTTGATAACTGGTATAGTACAGAACCGTCAGCTTTTTCTTGGGCGCTGTTTTCTTCAGGGTCGCCAACTCCTGTTGCATATCGTGAACGATCGCCTGTGCCTGCGGCTCGTAACCGACCATTCGCCCAATGGTCAGGATGTGCGATTCGATGCTGCCGATGGAGTTGAACGATGTGAACTCATACACGGGCACCCCTAAATGAGTCAACTGTTGAATCAGTTTTGGGCTGTCATAATCAGCGGCAAGAATCAGGTTCGGGTGCAGTTTAACCAGTTCCTCCGCACTCGGTTCGCCTGTGCTGCTGCCCAGGACGCGCAGATGATGCTGCTCCACGAGTCCTGTGATATGCGACCAGACAGGCTGCGTTGCGTAGTAATCGACACCCACAATCTCACTCAGCGGCACAAGGGCTGTCAAAATTTCATCGGTGCCGAGTGTCAGCGAAATGATGCGGGTCGGCTTGTGGGGAATGACCACTTTGCGTCCCGTGTCATCCCTGATGACAAGTGGGAATGCAGCGTTGTTCGTATTTTTTGCAGTCTGTTTGACGGTTGTTCCCGTACCTGCGGCGGTTTGTCCCGCCGTCGCGCAACCGCTGAGCAGTGCTGTGCCGAACAGCAGGGCAGCTAGAGCAATGCCTGCACGGCGAGTGTTTATTTTCATACTATGGTATGCCCCCCGATGTTTTATCTAAATGAATCCAGAAATCCGTGGCGAAACGGCGTACAAAAAAACCAACTGCCTGTGCGCAGATGGTTGTATCGAGAGGCGTCAGAAGATCCGATCGCTCGTTCGCTACACCGCACCTCATCCGCGAAGGTTCCCTGGTGACAGATCAGAAGGTAGGTCTCCTGACTTCGGTTTTCGCGTTCCTTTCGCCTTCCCCCGAACACGGAGTGGCTGCTTGCGCATGAAAAGAACAGAACCGTTACAGTGGCGCGACCGCTCGGGAGTTTCACCCGGATTCCCTGTTATGCGCATGAATGCGCACCTTCTGCAAAGAGTATAGCCCATAACGAACAGGCTGTCGAGCGGCGATCACAGCAGCAGATTTAGCCTGCCAATTTCGCGGTTTACAGATATTCTGACGTCTCTCAATATGCCGACGATTGCGCATTTGACAAATTTCGCACATGACGCTGGCGAAGATGCAGGAATTGACTGTGTTTTGACGAATATAACTAGATTATGTCCAACTGTCCGACCAACTTCTTTTGCAGAATGCGCTTGCAGCGTTGCAGAATCATCGTTGGCGGCAGCTTGGCGGCGACAAAAAGGGGTGATTCGAAACGATTCGAGACTGCCGCCAGACAATCGCATTATGTTGCCAGTCAATTGGCAGCGGATCGTATTCATAATATTTTAATTATTTGTACTCCATCTTAATAATTAACTCAGGGGGGAAACACATTTGGAACAAGGGAAGCTTAAAAGGCAACTCTCATTGGCCGATCTCACGTTTCTTGGTTTAGGCGCGATCATCGGGTCAGGTTGGTTGCTCGGCGCACAAGGCGGCGCGGTCATTGCAGGACCTGCGGCATGGATTGCCTGGGTCATCGGCGGCATCGCCGTGATGCTGATCGGACTCGTCTACGCAGAACTCGGGGGAGCGCTGCCGCGCGCGGGAGGTATCATCCGTTATCCTGAATACTCGCACGGGCCTATCGTCGGCTATTTGGTTGGTTTTGCGGCGCTTCTCGCCTACTCGAGCGTGGCCGCCATTGAAGCTGAAGCCACGCGGCAGTACGCTCAAACCTGGTGGCCCGCACTCGGTTACAGCACCGGCGTCAGCCCAACAGTCCTCGGTTGGTTCGTGCAGGCCATCCTGC
>JAKADD010000065.1 GCA_021820825.1 Bacillota bacterium | reverse complement strand
TCCACATATAGCGTTTGACTAAATCCTCAAACGCTATATGTGTTCAGTTTTCGTACCGCTCCGGACTTTTTCACAGTTCCCCTGGGAATCCAGAATATACAGCCGTCTCGTTACCGGGAGAAAATTCGATGTTCAGATCCCTCGATAAGCCTCCTGATATTGCCGCGGTGGCGCCAATACGTCATGATCAGGACCGCAACAGTGACCCAGATATACAGTGAGGGCGTATGGAACGCGATCTGGAAAATGGGAGTCAGTGTAACAAATACAAGCGCCGCCAACGAGACATAGCGGGTGACGATGAGCAGCGCAATAGCGACGAGACCCGCATACAGCGCGGGCGGGAAACTGAGTGTCGCGAGCACACCGATGGTGGTGGCGACGCCTTTACCGCCGCGAAAATTGAAGTAAATGGGCCAGTTGTGGCCGATTATGACGGCCAGTCCTGACAGCGCCATAGTAGCGGTGGAACCGTTTGTAGCGAGATGGGCAAAGGCGATTGCGAGTACGCCTTTAACGATATCCGCAATCAGCACGATGACGCCAAGCCGCAATCCGAGAACGCGCAAAGTATTGGCGGCTCCCGCGTTGCCGCTTCCGTAGTTGCGAATATCGACGCCTGTAGCAACCTTGCCGGCAATGAAACTGCTGCTGATCGATCCCAGCAGATACGCAAACAAGATACTTACGACTGGCATCCATATCCCTCCTGTCAATTCGCTGTCGCACATCCGCCAAAGCGGTCATCGCGCGCCGTGCGCCGGGCCATTCGACTGTCAGCTGCGCGCGCGTATGAGGAGCCGGATCGGAGTGCCGAGAAAGCCAAATGATTCGCGCAACTGATTCTCAAGATAACGCTCATAGGAAAAATGCATCATCTCAGGATTATTGACGAAAATCGCAAACGTCGGCGGTTTGACCGCGACTTGCGTGGCATAGAGAATTTTCAGCCGGCGGCCTTTATCGGTAGGCGGCGGCACGATCGCGATCGCTTCCTGAATCACCGTGTTGACCGTTGAGGTGGCGATACGCTGCGCATGGTTGTCAGCCGCTTCTGCCGCAATCTCCAGCACGCGGCTCACGCGACGTCCGGTTTTGGCCGACACAAAGACGATAGGCGCCCACGGCATGAATGGGAAATGAGAACGAATCCGCTGCTCAAATTCCTGCGCGGTCTTTCCGTCTTTTTCAACCGCGTCCCACTTGTTGACAGCGATCACGATTGCCTTCCCCGCATCCAGCGCGTACCCGACGACGCGTTTATCCTGCTCGATAATCCCCGCTTCGCCATCCATCACCAGCACGGCGACGTCACAGCGTTCAATCGCGCGCAACGCGCGCAACACACTGTATTTTTCTGTTGCTTCGTATACTTTACCACGTTTTCTCATGCCTGCGGTGTCGATTAATAGAAACGATTGGCCGCCCAAGACGAGCGGTGTGTCGACGGCATCACGGGTCGTGCCCGCCTGGGCGCTGACAAGAACACGATCTTCTCCGAGAAGAGTGTTGATCAGCGATGATTTGCCGACGTTCGGACGGCCGATCACCGCCACTTTAATGGACTCATCCTCATCGTCCGTCGCGTCTTCTGGCGCCGGGAAATTGTCGTACACGGCGTCCAGAAGATCGCCGATGCCGATGCCGTGTTCGGCGGAGATGGCAATGGTGTCAGCGAATCCGAACCCATAAAAATCGGCGGCCAGCGCCAGACGTCCGGGATTGTCGAGTTTATTGACCGCGATGACCACCGGTTTTCCGGAACGCCTGAGCAGATCGGCCACTTCTTCATCTGCGCCAGTCGAGCCCACGGTTCCATCGACAACAAACACGATGACCTGCGCTTCGTCGATTGCCAACTCCACCTGAGCGCGAATACGATCGCGAATCTCGTCGATATGGCCCATTTCAAGTCCACCTGTATCGATCACCCGAAACGAACGCGCTCGCCAATCGGCGGCCGCATATATGCGGTCGCGGGTTATGCCCGGTCGGTCTTCCACGATGGCTATTCGTGAACCTGCAATCCGGTTGAACAGTGTCGACTTCCCCACATTTGGGCTGCCTACAATCGCCATAACGGGTGCCGCCAACGTATCTCATCCCTCATATGCTATGACTTCTACTGAAAAGCCGACGCGTCAACTGACGCCTGTCGATTCCAGGGTCTTCTCGTACCGTCTGCGCACAGGCAGTTCGTTGATCTGACCCAGAGCGCCGTATACCAAACCGCTGGCCGTCGGAGGAACCACAAGAATTGGAATGTCCAGTTCCCTTCGCACCCGGTCCACGTCAAGATCGTCAAGAAACACATCGCGATCGTCTTTCAGCATGACATCCGGTATGAGCAGCACGTCAGCCCGCAATTGCGTGTTCAGTTGCTCAATAATGTCGCGGCCGGTGATCAGTCCGGTGACAGTCACCTGATCGCCGTAAAAGTTATTTACAATGCGATAGACATGGATGTTCAGCCCCGGTATCTGTTGCAAAGAAACGGCCGCTTCCTGGATGACCTGATAGGCGGATGCGCCTGTCACCACCGCCACACGACGCGGAAACGGCAACAGTTTGGGGAATTTGTAACGCAGTCCATTGAATTCATCCAAAAAAGTGCGCAGGAGACCCACTCCGTTCTCAATCTGCGCAAACTCATCATAATAGAGTGCTGATGGCACGGAAACATCGCCCAATACATAAAATTCATCAGCCGCGTGAACGAAATTCGCGCCCAACTGTGGACGCAGACGATCCTGCCAAAGCGTCACCTGTTCGGTGACTGCTCGGGCCTCCTGAGAAGTGCAGTTGCGCAGTTCGGCGAGCCCCCTGCGATGCTTCGTGAGTCCTACCGGAACCACCGAGAGCGTGCGAACGGCCGGATAAAACGGCGACAGCTCCAAAATGGTGCGATCCAGTTCGGAACCATCGTTCCAGCCTGGACAAAGAACGATCTGCGTGTTCATCTCAATGCCTTCAGAAGCCAGGTAGCGGATCTGTTCGATAATTTCCCCCGACTTGCGATTGCCGAGCATCTGCTCCCGCAACACCGGATTTGTCGTATGCACACTGATATTGAGCGGCGACATCCTGAGCTCGACTATACGCTCCAGCTCTCCGGCGCGCAGATTGGTCAGGGTGACGAAGTTGCCGTGCAGAAACGACAGACGATAATCGTCATCCCGCATGTTGAGCGTTTTACGCATGTTCTTGGGAATCTGGTCAACGAAACAGAATACGCACTTGTTGTGGCAGAGCCGCACTTTATCGACAGTCGGATGCTCCCATTCCACGCCTAACGTCTCATCGTATCCCTTGTCAGTCTCGATAACCCATTCTTCACCGTTTTGTTTATGCACTTCAAGTTCAAGATCCTCAGTCGCCAGAGCGAATTGCAGATCGATAACATCCCGGATCGGCTGACCGTTGATCGCAACAATGTCATCGCCTGGCTCGATCTGCAATTCCTCGGCCAAGGACCCAGGATGCACATCGCGCACCTTCGGCATAGTAAGCGACCTCCTCACACCATCTAGTCATTATCGCAAGTAGAGTCACATGATGTCAATCAAATCTTGAACTTTTGTCGAAGAGCGTCCCCAAACAGATCGCCGAGTGTGGCATTTCCGTCGTCTGCCTGCTGGCCGGAATTCCAGTTTGACGCGGTTGTGCGTTCCGGTCGTTTTTTGGCCTCGCGAATCGACAGCGCCATCCGTTCTTCATCCGGTTTGAATTCGAGAATTTTTACCTGCACCCGCTCGCCGAGCGCAACTGCATCGGCAGGTGTTTCCACGCGCTTGTGAGACAGTTGCGAGATATGAACCAATCCTTCCACCCCGCGGGCAACCTCAACGAAAGCGCCAAACGATGAGAGCCGATTCACGGTGCCTTCCACGATATCGCCGACATGGAACTGGTCGGCTGCGATGCGCCAGGGATTTTCGTGATCGAATTTCATGCTGAGCGACAATTTCCCCGATTCCGGATCAACGCGCAGAATTTTCACCTGCACTTGATCTCCAGGTTTCACGGCTTCTTCAGAACGGTTGATGCGCGACCATGACATCTCGGAAATGTGCAGCAACCCATCGACATCTCCCAAATCGACGAAGGCGCCAAACTTTGTCAACCGCGCCACGGTACCCGCGACGATTTGCCCCTGCGAGAATGCTGTCATCCGGGAGGAGCGGGTCGCCCGTTCACGGATCTCAAGCGCTCGTTTGCGGGAGAGAATAATGCGTCTCTGCTGTTCATCCAGTTCCGTAATGACGATCGGCGCCATCTGCGCCACAAAAGGAGTCAGATTGCTCTGAAAACGCACATCCACCAGAGAAGCGGGCAAAAACGCGCGCAATCCGTCCACATCAGCGACAAGGCCCCCCTTGACCGCACTCACAATGCGGACCTCAAACACCTCTTCATCCTGCTTTTTGCGGCTCAGTTCTTCCCACGTCTGCGCATCCACCGCCGCTTTTCTGGAGAGCGCAGGCGGCTGTTCTTCGTCACCCAGACTCGTAAGAACAGCGCGTACAGTGTCGCCCACAGAAACAACGCCCATCAGTGAAGGAATCTTCGCTTCCGAATACTCCTGACGGGTCAGAATTCCTTCTGATTTGTAGGCAAAGTCAACATATGCCGCGTGGGCCAGAACGCGTGTCACCGTGCCTTCTACCAGAACGCCTGTGCTAAACTCGTCAGGTTCTTCAGTCATCGCTGGAGTCGTTTCGAAGTCTGTCATCACGGGTTTCCTCCTCATACGGTCTCAAATACGGTTGCAGTTTGCGCACTGCGTAGAAAAATGCAATCACCACAGGTATGTATAAAATGCCTGCCCACGTCAGTGATAATACATGAAATCGGTAGAGACCACCAATCACCGCCGCTGATACAAGAATCAGAACTGCGGTCAAGCGCATCCGGCGGACGAAACGCCTGCCCCTGTCCGGGTTCACTTTCATCAGGCGCGCACCGATAAGATGGCTGTACATCCATATGCCCGACAGGGCGACGAGACAAAACACGATCAATTCAATGACTTGCTGCGCCATTTTGGCAGTCCTCCAGCACCGTCCGCATCCGCAGGGCAATCTCTTTCGTGGCAAGAACGGCAGAGCCCTTCTGCGTTCCCTTCGCCTCACCCTGCGAGCCAGAAAACGTGAAGGGTTGGCCAAACGTCAGTCGAACGCTGCCAAAAAGCCTGTATGAACCACAAACTGCGACAGGAACGACAAAGGCGTCAGAGCGGGTCGCGAGGAGTCCAGCGCCGCGCTCCAGACTTTCTACCCGCCCACTCCTGCGCCTGTGCCCCTCCGGGAACATGACGAGTACGCTCCCGGCGGCGAGCACATCAAGCGCCGCACGGATCGCGCCGCGGTCTCCCGCGCCCCGACGCACCGGAAATGTATGCAGGGCCCGCAGCAACGCGCCAAATGGCGGGAAGCGAAACAGTTCGTCCTTGGCCATGAAAGAAACGGTTCGCGGAATAAAGCAGCCGATAAACACAGGATCCCAATTGGAAAAATGATTGGAACATATAATAACGGCTCCAGCTTCCGGCACGTTGCTGCGGCCGATCACCTGAATTCGAAACAACATCAACATCAACAGTCTGACCGCAAATCGAGCCAGATAATACACCACTGGACTATTCGGCCCCCTTCTGCGCTGCGCGATAGCGACACAAAGCAATGATCATCTCGACAACTTCGGAGATGGACAACGTGGTGCTGTCCATGATGACGGCGTCGTCGGCCGGTCGCATGGGAGACGCGTCCCGTCCGCCGTCCGCCTCATCGCGTTCCCTGAGCACCTGCGCTACATCGGCCTTAGTGCCGGTGTAACCCCGTCGCGCCAACTCTTCAAAGCGGCGGGCGGCGCGCGTATGCAGTGAAGCGGTGAGATAAATCTTGACGTCCGCGTTTGGCAGAACATGAGTGCCTATGTCGCGTCCGTCCATCACCACTCCCCTGCTCTCCAGAACGATCGCCCGCTGCCGCAAAACGAGACGTTCCCTGACCTGTGGATGCGCCGCTACCACAGACACAAGCGCGCCCACTTCGGCAGACCTTATATCGTGAGTGGCGTCCCGATCGTCCAGATACACTCTCTGCCCATCATCAAGTGGAACAAAGCGAAGCGATAACGAAGAAGCTATAGTTGCCAGTGCCGATTCATCCTGAAATGATACACCCTGTTGTATAGCACATAGCGTGACACTCCGATACATGGCGCCGGTGTCGATATAGGGAACTGCCAACCGATTCGCTACGGTTTGGGCAACAGTACTCTTTCCTGCGCCAGCCGGTCCGTCGATGGCGATCTGAATATTCACTGGAAAAATTCGTCTCCTCGCGCCTTGCAGCGCCTTTATAGCTATTGCTCAAGGCCTTTTGTACGCAACTCAATCTGTCTTTTGAAGGCAAACTGGACGATGCGCTGCTGGGCGGTGTTGGCTATCTCCGTAAAACGAATCGCCAGCAGTGGAACCGCGCGGCCTTCTCGAGTCAATCGCCGCACAATCACTGCCTTGGCCGAAATGGGCGGGGTGCTGACAGTCTCGCCAGGGAGAGTAAATTTTACAGTAACGGTGTCGCCTGACTGTAACGGATAATCTCCTTCTGGATAAAATGACATGCCGCCGCCGCTGATATCCTGAGTCATACCCTTGCCGCTGATCAGCGCAGGCGGTTCATCTCTCATGATGAGCAGAAAATTGATGCTGATGCCCACATGCACTCGGACGAAGGAACGGCGCTGAACCCTCACGATGTCGGCGGGTTTAGGGCGGACAATCGCGTACGCGGCCAGTTTTCCGACGTACAGACGCTGCGTGGCGACGGTCTCAAACTGGTAGAGCGCTCCTGCGCCGTCGCGATATGTCACCCGTACATCAGCCCCGTCAGCGATGTCGAGCCGTCGATGAGATTCCTGTTCCAACGGTTCGTCCACGTAAAGCGTCTGCTCCGCAATATCGAGCAGACGAGCGTGACCGCGTCCCTCTGGGGATATTCGGTCAACATACAGCCGCTGTCCAATTCTCGGCAACGACATAACCCTTCACCTCACCCTGCCATGATTATAGCTTTGTTTGCACATACTTAAAAGGGAGATCAGTCACTGATCTCCCTAATTTATTGTGCGCAGCAGGTTGCTCTCCCATTTTGCCCGCAATACTGTGTCTCTCTGGAGATGATTTCAGAGTTTCTCAAGTTCGGACTTGTTCAGCTTGTCCACCGACACAACCGCGCCGCTGTGGGCGTTGACGCAGACCTCGAACGCGGTTGCGCCGCTCGCGCCCATGAACTCATAGACAAGAATCGCCTGTTGTCCACTCGGTTCCAGGATAGCCAGACGCGATTGCCGGACGGTAAAGCCTGCGCTCAGACTGCGCTGTGCCTGACCCGCGCTGATGGTCGGTTGAAGCGAGATCTGAGGGGTGTTTGCGCCGATCATGCTGCTGGCGTCAAACCCCGTCACTGATCCATTGCCCAAATTGACTTTGACCAGAATCGGGCGTGACTCGCGCGCCACAAATCCGGTCATCGGCACGTATGTGTAGGTGCCGCTGTTGCCATAGTGTGTCTGGCTCTTCAGCACTACGTTTTCATAGCCATGGGTCTGCAAGAAGCGATCAGCCTGGCTGAGCCCCTGACTGACGGTGTAGCGTGTCGGACCCGCCATCGACTCATTGGATGTCATCCACAGCACCTGGCCCGCATGCAGAGCCAGACCGACCGACGTCCGCACACGGCCGCGCTGATGCAGCGTCACCAGGTAGCCAGGTGTGTCAAAACCTGGTCCAAGGCGTACTGCAGTCGCTGGTACATTGGCGGCGGCGCCCACAAAGGCGCGTGCGCGTACAAGCGCCTGCGCACTTGTGATCGCGCCGGACTGTACCTGTGTCGATCCTGTTCCGGCTGCGGCTGATGGCTGCGCTGCAGATCGTTTGGAGAGAGTATCCAGGGCCCAAAACCGTTTGGTCAGTGTCGACGGCTGGCTCACGGCGACGTCAGCGCCTGTCGATACAAAAGAAGCGGGAGAGTGGATGAATTCACTCTGCAGCGACCGTGTATCCCTTTCCAGCCGCGTCGCCTCTGCGTACAGTTGCCGCACCGCCTTTTGCTCCTGGGCTGTAAGCTTTGTGCCATTGGCGTGAACGCCAGTCAGGTTGTCTGCTGTCGAGATCACATGCTCCAGAAAGCTTGTGATCGCGCCGCTTCCCGAAAGAACGCTTGGCAGACGATTGCTGTTCGTCTGACCGTTCGCCGCATAGCGCGCCGCCAGATGCAATTTTTCACTCACCATGGAAGGCGATGTGGTGACTTGCGCGCTCGCCAGCGCATCCTGCATTTCGTCGATATCATAGACCATGCCATGGAAGGCCGATTGATAATTGGTCTCCAGTTTAACAAGAGAAGCGGAGCGCAACTGATGTTCATTGAAACCGTAGAGAAGAGCGCCAGCCAATCCTAATACAAGTGCCGGTATTGCCCATCCGGGCCACGTACGGTTCACCATTGCCACCTCCTACTTAGCGAATACATGATTGCCAATGCGCAGCATGACTGGCTGCGACCAGATCCAGCTGGATGTCGCAGTGGAAGGATTCCAGTAGTAAAGCGCGCCGTGAGTCGGATCCCAGCCGTGCACGGCATCCATGACCGCCTGAACGTTCTCTTTGTGTAAACCAAGCCACGCCTGACCATTAGAGATTGATGTAAACGCTCCCGGCTGGTAGATGATGGCTGGAATCGAGTGTGGGAATTTGCTGCTGTGACAGCGGTTCAGAATCACAGCCGCCACCGCAACCTGACCATCCAGCGGCTGATTTCTGGCTTCACCGTAGACAACATGCGCCATCAGGTTGATGTCGTTGCTGGATATTCCCCCTGTTCCGGCGCTGGTTGCGTTTGCTGGTCCAGAACTGGCGGCAGCGCCCGTTGATCCGGTTGCTCCCGCGCCAGGCGAAGCTGTCGCCCCCCCCTGGACAGCAGTTGCACTGTTATGGCCAGCATATCCAACATGTCCAGGACCACCGCCAGACCAGTTCAACGTTGCTTTTTTCAGCATGGCCCAGGTTGATTGGTTGGTCAGTCCCGTGATGGGCATGCCAAAGGCGTATTGAAAATCGCGCACTGCCCAATACGTCTGCCATGTATAGAGACCACTCAGGCCGCCATGATAATATCCCAGGAAGTATAATCGATTCTGAAGTTGGGCGACTGCCGGACCTTGACTGCCAGCAATCAGATTCGGTTCCGCAGCAGCCTGCGCCATCCCGGACTTACAAGGCAACGCGGCCAACACACATAGAGTCAGAACGGCGGCGGCGATCTGTGTGGTACGCTGCATGGAAATCCCCCCTGCCCGCGTGAATACGCGCGTGAATTGTTGCTTGCGTGTAGTGTTCGCCAGAGGGCGCAGCATTATGTAAGGCCGACAAAGAGCGGTGGAATCCCACATAGCACAGGGGGTCCACCGCTCTTTGTCGGTAATTCTGTTTGCTTCCATATCAGGCCAGGGTCTCAATATCAAATTCACGATCATTATCACACAAGCATCGTCGAAACCCAGTCTCCACATGCCCGCGCATATCGCGGACACCTCGCAGGATGAACACTTCCCCGCATTTACGGCAACGGATGTGAATCTTCACCCGACCGCTCGGGGTCTCGAGTTCGCCATTCGATTCTTGCAAAGTCACGGATTCAGAACGCATCGTTCCCTACCCTCCTACTTGCCACGTTCGTCGTTACCAGTATGCGCCGTCTCTGCCGTTACTCATACCCAACCGCGCAGTTCCACAGCTTCCGCCATGCGTCGTACACCCATCATATAGGCAGCCAGCCGCATGTCGATTTTACGCGCCTGGGAGGTCATGTAGACCATTTCAAACGACCTGACCATCAGGTCTTCAAGACGCGTGGCAACCTCTGTTTCAGTCCAGTAATACCCCTGATTGTTCTGCACCCATTCAAAATACGAAACAATCACACCGCCTGAATTGCCCAGGACATCCGGTACGAGCAGCACATCGCGTTCTGTGAGCACGCGGGTTGCTTCCATTGTCGTTGGACCGTTCGCCGCTTCCACCACGATCTTTGCCTTGATATCATTGGCATTGGTCAGCGTAATCTGGTTTTCAATCGCGGCGGGAACAAGAATATCACAGTCC
>JAKADD010000064.1 GCA_021820825.1 Bacillota bacterium | reverse complement strand
CACACTCTGCGGCACGGAAGGCGGAGCGGATATGCAGGATGGACTGCGCATCAATGGCGAGAATTTCGGCAAACTCTACGCCACTCAGGTGCAACTCGAAGCGGGCGGCGTCGATTTTTACGATGGTAAAGAAGACAGTTCTGCCGACCGGGAAGCCAAGGAATGGATCGCGGCCGTCCAGAACGGCGTCGACCCGGTTGTAAAACCTGAACAGGCGCTGGTTGTCACAGAGATCCTGGCTGCAGTCTATGAATCGGCCCGGACAGGTAAAGCGGTATATTTCGATTAGACCCACTGTTGTGGCATTTCGCAAGTCTGTAGCAAGCAGCCCGTCGCAAGCGCGACGGGCTGCTTGCAGTCAATCAGAGCCGACAGTTTTGGCGCGGCAAGACGGCGGCCGCCACTGAAAGCGCAGAAATGCAGGTCAGCGGAACAGTCGCCGGTGGCAGCATGGTTGCTCACGCTGCCTGCAGTGCTGGGAGGGGCAGCCGTCTTCTGCGCGCCCAGGATGAATATCCACAAGGGAAACCTTAATGCTTTCTTTACGCGAAATCTAGCTTTCTTACACAATCCATCTCTATAGTAAGTATTGAAAAATACAAATTCAGAAGGGTGTGTATCATGAATAAAAGACATATGAGTATTGCGCTTGCGGGCTTGGCAGTTCTTTCTGGCGTCGCATTTCAAAGCGGCGGTCAAGCCTTTGCGCAGGCGGCGAACGCTGCGTCTGCCCACCGCGTTGCGGCTGTCACATCATTGACCGGTGCGGGTTCAACATTCGACTACCCGTTTTTTAATAAAGCTTTTTATGTGTACGGCGAACAATACCATGTACAGGTGAATTATAGTTCAATAGGAAGCGGCGGCGGAATTCAGCAATTCACTGCCCGCACGGTTAATTTTGGCGCTTCGGACGTTCCCATGAACTCCGGCGAAGTAAAGAAAGCAGAAGCGGGCGGCGGGGCGGTTGTTCAACTTCCAATCGCGCTTGGCGGCGAAGCGATTTCTTACAACCTGCCCACCGTCAAACAGCGTTTGAAATTCACTCCCCAGGTGATTGCGGACATCTATCTGGGCAAGATCAGAAAATGGAATGCGCATCAACTGCAGGTGCTAAATAGCGGCGTGAAGCTGCCCAATCTGCCGATCGTCGTCGTTCACCGCTCTGATGGATCTGGCACCACCTACATTTTCAGCGATTTTCTCAGCACCATCAGCCCACAATGGGCCAAACAGATCGGACGCGGCAAATCGGTGAACTGGCCAGTGGGGATTGGCGGCAAAGGCAACGAAGCGGTGGCGGAGAATGTCCGCAATACAGTGGGCGCCATCGGCTATGTTGAACTCGCCTATGTTCTTCAGACACATATGGCCTACGGTTTTGTGAAAAACCGCGCAGGTCAGTATCTCTTGCCGTCGCCTGCAACTGTCGCTGTCGCCGCCGCCCAGAAGCCTGGCGTTACTTCCACAAACTTTTCGATTGTATGGGAGCCAGGTAAAAACAGTTACCCGATTTCTGGATACTCGTGGGTTCTCCTGTATAAGAAACAGCCGAATGTGGCTACTAAAAATGCCGTTGTGAAATTGTTTGACTGGATGGAAGGCCCCGGTCAGGCGCAGGCGGCCACTGTCGATTATGTTCCGTTGCCAGCCAATATTCGGGCGCAGGCTCATCGACTGTTGGCCACATTGAAATAGGTTTTGTCTGAAACCCTGCAATTTATGTATACTCTTGGGCGCCAGTGCGCTCAAGAGTATACTGACGTTTCAAACACTTGAACTGTGAGGAGACTTCTGGTGAGTCTTTTGCGGGATAAAATAGCGCAGGTATGGATTTGGGCCTCTGTGCTTTTGCTTCCTCTGCTAATCGTGTTGTTTTTGATCATGCTGGGGAATCAATCAGCAGATTCTATTGCGCGATTTGGTTGGGGCTTTCTGCTCGGAACAACGTGGGACCCAGTCCACCAAATATTTGGAGGGTTGCCGTTCCTGTTCGGCACCGTTGTGACATCCCTTTTTTCACTTGTCGCGGCTGGAGTGATCGGGCTGGGGGCAGCGGTATTTTTAACTTTTTACAGCCGCGGCAGAGTGCGCTCTTCGCTTGGCGTACTCATTGAATTATTGGCGGCCATTCCGAGCGTGGTCTACGGACTGTGGGGACTGTACGTCATGGTGCCCTGGCTGCAAGGCGTGGGGGAACCTTTTTTGGCAAGGAATTTTGGATTTTTGCCATTTTTCCGCGGCGCGTCGCTTGGCGTCGGTTACTTGGCAGGTGGACTGATTTTGTCCATCATGATACTGCCGACCATTACGGCCATGGCCCGCGATGTACTGCTCGCTGTTCCAAGGGAGATTCACGAGGGCGCTCTCGCCATAGGCGCTACAAAATTCGAAGTCATTCGCGTGATTTCACTGCCATTTGCGAGATCGGGAATCATCGGCGCCCTGATGTTGGGATTTGGACGCGCTGTCAGTGAAACGATCGCGGTGACCATGGTCATTGGCAACAGACCGCAAATCTCCGGTTCCATGTTTGCTCCGGGCTACACGCTCGCGAGCGTGATCGCCAATGAATTTACAGAGGCAACGTATCAGCTGTATATTTCTGCCCTGAATGAGATCGGGTTGGTGCTCCTTTTATTGACGGCTCTATTTTATGGCGTCGCCCGCTTGCTCGTTTGGCGGTCAACGAGAGGAGTTGGTATGTAATGGATGCCAAACGCAAATCCGCCCTGCGTTTGTCCAGGCAGATCTGGAATCATGCCTTCACTGGACTGATGGGCCTGCTGCTCATGTTAGCCGTGCTTCCCTTATTCCTTGTCTTTGGCTATGTCATTTACAAAGGACTGCCTGGACTTAATTTACAGTTTTTCACGCTTCCCACAACACCGACAGGAATACCGGGCGGAATGAGCAATGCGATTGTTGGCAGTCTGGAAATCGTAGGGGTTGCCTCCCTGATCAGTATTCCTTTAGGAATTGGCGCTGGAATTTTTATGTCGGAAATACGTGCAGGGTGGTTCAAAAGTTTCGCGAGGTTTTTAACGGATGTTTTGTCTGGTGTTCCTTCGATCGTGGTGGGGTTGCTCGCGTATGCGATCGTCGTAAAGCCCATGGGCGGTTTTTCGGGAATCTCCGGCAGCGTGGCGCTTGCCATATTGATGATTCCAGTCATCGCTCGCGCCACGGATCAAGCCTTGCAACAGGTGCCCGTCTCGATCCGGGAAGGGGGCTGGGCTGTTGGCGCCCGGCAAGCGCAAGTCTGGCTGCGCATCGTGCTGCCGACCGCAATCGGGGGCGTTGTAACGGGGTTTCTACTCGCATTTTCGCGCGTTCTGGGTGAAACGGCGCCCCTTTTGTTCACGGCTTTTGGGAATCAATTTTGGGCAACCAATATGATGCAGCCTGTCGCGGCGGTTCCTCTGCAGATATTTGAATACGCCCTCAGTCCATACTCGGACTGGCAACAGGAAGCGTGGACGGGCAGTCTTGTCCTGGTGATCATTGCCTTGATCATCAATTTGATCACCAGGTTGTGGGTTGCGAAGAAACGTTGAACGATATGTAAAATTGAGGAGACGAATTGATGGGACAGTCAGTGACCACCAAGGATTTGCGGGCGTGGTATGGAAATCACGAGGTCTTGCATGGAATTACTGTCGCGTTTGACGCGAATTGTGTTACGGCCATCATAGGACCTTCCGGCTGTGGGAAATCCACTTTTGTCCGCTGTTTGAACCGACTCCATGAAACACTGCCTGACGCTCGCTGGGAAGGGCAGATTGTCATCGGGGATCAAGAAACGCGAACATTGAACGAAGTGAAGGTAAGACAGGCTGTTGGCATGGTTTTTCAGCGTCCCAATCCTTTTCCTACTATGTCGATTTTCGACAATGTCGCCCTGGGTCCGCGCTTGTCCGGCACTCGCAGGCGCAAAGAAATGCCGGACCACGTAGAGGCGTGTCTGCGCAGGGCTGCGTTGTGGGACGAGGTAAAGGATCGACTGAACCACTCTGCCACGAGGCTGTCCGGGGGACAGCAGCAGCGGCTGTGCATCGCTCGCGCTCTGGCTATGGAGCCGGATGTCCTCCTGATGGACGAACCGGCGTCCTCTCTTGATCCCAGCGCCACATTGCGTGTAGAGGAACTGATCGGGGAACTTAAGACCTCGTATACCATTGTCATTGTAACGCACAACATGCAACAGGCGTCGCGCATCGCTGACAAGACCGCTTTCTTCCTCAGTGGTGAACTCATTGAATACGATGCAACAGGTAAAATGTTTACCCAGCCCAAAGTCAAAGAGACGGAAGACTATATAACCGGAAGATTCGGGTGACCTGATTTTAACCAGAGGGGGAAATTGTCCATGCGTCAGGGGTTTCACGAAGCGCTTGAGAAGTTGCGGCAACAGGTATTGTTGATGGGAACAGCAACACAGTCGGCGGTGCGTCATGCAGTGGACAGTCTGTTGCTTCAAGACATTGCAAAGGCGGAAATGGTCATACAGAGGGATCCGGCGATCAATCAGATGCAGTTTGCCATTGAGGAGGAGTGCATTCTGCTGTTGGCCAGACAGCAACCCGTTGCGACTGATTTGCGTCGCATTATGGCCGCCCTGCGCATTTCGATTGACTTGGAGAGAATCGCCGATATGGCGGTGGATTTGGCGAAATCAACCATTCGACTTGACGGGAAAGTCTCGGAATCCTTTCAAGAGGATCTCCTGAGTATGATCGCGATCGTGGATTCCATGATTTCGTTGGCTCTCGACTCCTATGCGCTGGAGAGTACCGAAAAAGCCCAACTGCTCTCAGAACGCGATGACAGAATGGATCATGTCTATCGCCTCTCACTTGAACATATGAGGACGATTGATGCGACTGCTGAAGGCAATGCAATCATCTATGCCGTTCTGGCGCGCTGCATGGAGCGCATCGGTGATCATGTAACGAATATAGGAGAAAATGTAATCTATATGTGCACCGGCGACCGTCTGGATCTAAACTGATTCCCAGAACCCGATCATGCCGGAGAACCTGGGAATTCTGTTCATTTTTTGTGTCAAAACTAATTCGTACGTTGACGTTATACTTATGATTTGTTAGCATGGTATACGTAACGTTTTTTTGAAGTATCGCGGAGTCGATCAGCCTGCGTTCCTGGGGCGCAGTCCGTAATGGAGGTTTTTGGTAATGAATGCAAAACGAAAATGGTGGGTTTTATCTGTAACGAGTCTTGGCGCCCTGCTGAGTGCGCTGAACTTCAGCACCCTGCTGATTGCCCTGCCTGACTTGATTCGCAGTCTGCACACCAGTTTGTTGCAGGCGATGTGGATTATGCTGGCGTACATGGTGGCGCAGACGGTTGTCGTGCTGATGGCAGGCAGTATGGCGGACTTGTTTGGCCGCAGGAAACTTTACATCATCGGAATGGCGTCTTTTACAGTTGTGTCTCTGCTCGCCGGGTTCGCCCCGAATGCGGGGTGGCTTATTTTTTTACGGGTGTTGCAGGGTGTTGCAGGGGCGATGATCATGGCCAACAGTACAGCAATCGTGGCCGACGTGTTTCCGCGGGAAGAATTGGGGAGCGCACTGGGCGTCAATGTGACGGTCGTCGCTGTCGGACAGATTATCGGACCGGTGCTTGGCGGATGGTTGACCACTGACTATGGGTGGTCATGGACATTTTGGTTCAATGTTCCGTTTGGCGTTATCGCCGTCGTCTGGGCGCTTGCGGTCATGGGTCTCAAAGAGGTGACCGCACCGCGTGCGCGCAGGATTGACGGATGGGGGATCGGCCTCTATCTGGTCACGGTGACGGGCCTGCTCATGGCGCTGACCTGGGGAGCGATACAGACATGGGATTCGGCAGTTGTGTGGGTCGGCGGCGCGCTGTTTGCAGTGTGTCTCCCGCTATGGCTTTGGGTAGAGGCCAGGCACCCGCAGCCTTTGCTGCATTTGCCGCTCTTTCGCAAACGGGCGTTCAGAATGGGCATGATTTCGGCGTCTCTGAACGCGATTGCACGTATGGCCGTCATGTTCATGCTGATTTTTTATTTTCAGGGGGCAAAGGGAGACAGCGCGCTGGTGGCAGGCATCCTGTCGATTCCTCTGGCGGCGGGAATGTTGATTGTGTCTCCATTTTCCGGGTGGATCAGCGATCGCTGGGGCGCCACTCTGCCAACCACAGGCGGGCTTTTTATCACCCTGATCGGACTCGCGGGGCTTGCGACAAGCACTGGATTGTCTACTCCGTATTGGCAGATGGCGCTCTGGATGGCTGTGGTAGGAGTGGGATCGGGCTTCTTTAACTCGCCCAATTCCAGCAGCGTCATGAATTCGGCTGGACCAAAGTATCGCGGAGAAGCATCCGGTATCCGGTCGCTCACCACGAATTCGGGGATGATGCTGAGTGTGGCGTTTACTATCCCACTCATCACCAGCAGCATTCCCCGGCAAGCCATGCTGGCTATCTTTTCTGGCACGGCGGTCGGGATAAGCGGGGCGGCGTCGTCGTTGCACGGTTTTATCGCAGGATTGCAGATTGCCTTCTGGGTTATGGCGGGGCTCATGGTGATCGCCACCGTGATGTCCGCGCTGCGCGGTCAAGAGGACCGTGCACCCGGCGCACTGGCGACGGATTCTCTGTGATCACGGTTGCGCGGCAACTTGATCGGCGCATGCCAGTTTAACGCGATCAATTGCAGCGGCGTATTGCGGCTTGCTCCAATTGTTATAGGAAGGGTGAGGAACATCGTCGATCACAACCCACGCTGGCGACGATACTGCGACCAGACGGAAGAAAGACTGTGCGAAACGCCCGCAGGGCACGATATATAATTCCTGTTCTGTCAGTTTGGCCAGCTTGCGCCTGATGCTGCCCATGATGATCTGCTGTACGGCCTGTTTGCGCGGATCCGTGAATGCGGCCGCTCCACTCGCAGTGCGCACAGCGGCAAGGGCGGCAAAAAATGGCGCGTGTTGCGCGGTCAGCGCTGCATCCGCATAGGCCGTCGCCTGTAACGGAATCTGGCAGACATTCATCAGTCCGATCCTGTCGAGAGAGGGGCGCAGCAGCTTCTCGTCGACGTTTTTTTTCACAATAACACCCAGCGGCAGATGGGCGAACCGGTCGCCAAACAGATGCCTGCTCATGGATGCGCCCGACGGCCCGGACACAGGCGCGCCGTGTTTCAGTTCCTGCACATGGGGACTCTCCAGAATAAACAGCACTTTTGTGCGCTCCGTGACGTAATCGCTGACCAGATACTGCGCTGCCAGCGCATTGAACAGCTTTCTGTACTCTTCGTGAAAACTCTCCACACTCATGCTTGGCCACCCCGCACGGTTGTTTATTTGAGCGCAGCCGCCGCTCGCTGCGCCGCGTCCTGCGCTCCGGCTATGACAGAGGCCACAACTTGCGCCGCGGACCGTTCCGTGCTGAGCGCCGACGCCTGCCCCGCATAGAGCGACATCAGTTCTGGCTGCCCGCTGCTGGCCGCCTGCTGGCGGATATCGCGCGTCAGTGTGTTCTGAACCGGATACGGCGGAAACTCCTGCTCGTACGGTAGCATTTCTCGTATGAAGCGGTTGTTCAGAGCGCGGGCTGGCTTTCCGGAGAATGCGGCGGTGAGCACCGTGCTGTCGTCCCGACTGTGCAGAACGGCGTTCTTGTATATGGGATGCGCGCCACTCTCGGAACAGGCCAAAAAAGCCGTTCCCAACTGCGCGCCCGCCGCCCCGAGCGCCAGTGCGGCGGCCACGCCGCGACCGTCCATGACGCCGCCGGCGGCAATGACCGGCAATCGCACGCTGTCGACGATTTGCGGAACAAGCGCCATGGTTCCGATGAGGGCGCTGCCGCTTGTCTGCAGAAATGTTCCGCGGTGACCGCCTGCTTCGCCGCCCTGCGCCACTATGGCGTGTACGCCCGCCTGCTCCAGCAGGGCGGCTTCGGCGACAGTCGTCGCTGTGCCGATCAGGAGCATGCCTGACGCTTGCAGCATCGCCATCTGTTTCGGTTGTGGAACGCCAAACGTGAAACTGAAAATCCGCACACGCGCTTCCAGAAGCGCCTGAAGTTGCTCGTCAAACTGGAGCGCGTAATCGGCTGGGTTCACACTGGGCGGCGCTGTGGATGTGTCAGTGAGGCCGAGTTCCCTGCGGTAGCGGGCGAGTACTTGTTGCGCCTGTTCGGTGCGGTCGGGGATCTGGTAAAGCGGTTCAGGAATAAATAGATTGACGGCAAATGGGCGGTCGGTGCGTTCGCGAATTTCCATAATGGCGGAGCGAATATGCTCCGCTGGCATGTATCCTGCGCCAAGCGTTCCGAGCGCTCCTGCGTTGGAAACGCTTGCGACGAGTTCAGGCGTCGTGACGCCGCCCGCCATACCCGCCTGGATCAGCGGATGGGCGACGCCAAGCAGTGTCACGAGCCGCTGCGTGGATTGTCTAAACTCTTCAGACATACGATACACTCCCCGAAGGTACACATGGCATGCCGCTCCCTGAAGCAGTCAGGTCTTACCCTCAGGGTACCTCATAATGGGCAATTTCGCCATAGGTTTTCCTGCCCGAGTTTTGCGAAACAAAATCCAGGGCGTGCTGCCTGCGGTATTTTTGACGCATGGACTTGACCTGCGGCGTGAGATGAATTCCAATAGAGTATAAGAGCAAAACGGGGAGTGACGCACAGGAACATGGATGATCAGCAGAAAGACGGACTGGCAGAGGAACTGAACAGCCGCTATTCACGGCAGATTCTGTTTCGGCCCATTGGCGCGGTTGGGCAGGAGCGGTTGCGGCGCGCGCGCGTGGCCATCGTGGGCATGGGCGCCCTGGGCACCGCCAGCGCGGCGCAATTGGCGCGGGCAGGGGTGAACTATCTGCGTCTCATCGACCGGGACATTGTGGAGCAGTCCAACCTGCAGCGGCAGTCTCTCTATGACGAGTCGGACGCCGCCGACTGCATTCCAAAAGCGTTGGCTGCGGCGGAAAAACTTCGGCGCGCCAACAGCGCTGTGGAAATCGTTCCAGTGATCGCGGATGTAACCTCCAAAAACGCGGAGACACTGCTGGCTGATGTGGATGTGATTGTAGACGGTACGGACAATTTTCAGATTCGCTATCTGATCAATGATGTGTCCGTGAAACACAGTATTCCCTGGGCGTACGGAGGCGCGGTCAGTTCCTATGGCACGGCGGGTCTGCTGCGTCCGGGCCGTACGCCGTGTCTGGTCTGTCTGTTTGGCGCGCAGCAGGGCGGGGGGCACGATACTTGCGATACGGTCGGTGTGATTGCCCCGATTGTTTCGCTGATCGCCTCGCTTCAGGTCGCGGAGGTGCTCAAACTGTTGACTGGCCATGAGGACGCTTTGAATCCAGGACTGACATACATTGACGTCTGGACAAACGAATTGCGCAAGGTGCGCTTTCAGGAGCCTGAACCAGACTGTTCCTGTTGCGGACGGCGGGTGTTTGCCGCACTGTCGGCGCATGACGATGCGCTGACAGTGTCTCTTTGCGGACGGCGGACCATTCAGGTGAAGCCGGAAACGCCGCCCGCATGGTCGCTAGAAACAGTGGCGAAGCGGTTGCGCACAGTGGGAGAGGTGCGAAATACCGCCAATCTGTTGCGCTGCGATCTGGGAGCACTCCAGATCTCGCTGTTTGCAGACGGGCGGGCGCTGATTCACGGCACGGACGACATAACGGAAGCGCGCTCGCTGTACGCGCGCTACATCGGGATCTGAGTGGTGAAGCCCGCATATCGGAGGTGATATGCGGGCTTCAGCGGTGATTGGCGCTATCGAGTCATGGCTGGCTGGCGTCGATGACATGGCGTTGTGACACTTCTGATCCCGCTTTTGCCGGGTGCATGTGCTGCAGGTAACGGCTGATCTGCGCGAGGGCGTCCGTGAGGGCGTCCTTTACCGTGGTTCCAATGCCCATCGTACAAAGGGTTGTCTGTTGCCACAAACCGGTGACAACGGCCCGTTGTGTATGATCCTGGCCAGTGCTGCGACAAAAAGAACTCACCCGATGCTCTCCCAGACGGAAAGAGAACCGTTCCAGATTCATGGTTGCGAACAGGCCAGCGATCAGATCCTGATACTCAGAAGGAATGGCGTGCTGGATTTCATCGATGCCGTGATTGGACAGCGCGTCTTGCGCGGAATGATCGTTCAGTATAGCGCCGGTCATTCCCAGTTCCTCAAGAATGAGCAGT
>JAKADD010000063.1:1750-10264 GCA_021820825.1 Bacillota bacterium | reverse complement strand
GCTATCATGGGTACCCGTACGCCACCTGTGCGTCGGTCAACGATGTGATCTGCCACGGCTTCCCCTCGCGTGAACCGCTGGCCGAAGGGGATATCGTGACGATTGACATGGTTGTCAATCGGCGGGGATGGCTCGCCGACTCTGCCTGGACATATCCGGTGGGCAACGTGTCTGAGGACGCGGAGAGACTTTTGCGCGCGACAGAAACGGCCCTCTTTCTCGGAATAGAACAGGCGATTCCAGGGAATCGGATTGGCGACATTGCGCACGCGATTGAGGCGTTTGCAGTCGAGTGCGGATTGGGTGTTGTCAAGCAATTTGCTGGACACGGCATCGGTCAAGAGATGCATGAGGATCCCGTGGTTCCGCACTACGGCAGCGCGGGAAGAGGAATGGAGCTTCGTGAGGGGCTGTGTCTCACCATTGAACCGATGTTGAATCTGGGTACCTACAAGGCGCAGGTCGATTCCGACGGATGGACCGCGCGCACTGCGGACGGTTCTCTGTCCGCGCAGTACGAGCATACACTCGCGATCACCTCGGAGGGGCCGCTGATCTTGACCACTCTGTAGCTGACGGGGCTCAAGCAGGCGGCTATCGCGCAAAGCGCTGGCCGTCTCCTTGAGCCCGCGTGCGTTTGGCTGTCACCGTTTGAGATTGACTCCAATCATCCCGCCAAACGATCCGATCAACCCCAAAATGGCAATACGGACTACAGTCTCCAATTGAAAGGCGGCGCTGAGATCCACCAGGCTTCCCACGATCGCCAGCATGGCGCTGAACAGGAGCGCAGTGACACCACCGTAGTACCAACCTTTAACCCCGGCGCTGCGGGCCGACAGGACGGCGCCAAACAGCACGGAAACGGCGTTGATCGTATAGGCGGTGTAGGGAAGCGTTGATTCGGAAATGGTGGTCCACGTATAAATGCCTGCCATGACCAGTGTGCATAACAGCGATACTACAAAGGCGCCAATCACGCCCAAAATCAATGGAGAACCGTTAAAGTCTGTTCGCAGATCACTCCATATCCTGTTTTTCAACCGGCGACCCTCCCAGGGAAAAGGCTTGTTCCCTAAGTGTATATGTGGGGCCAGTCCCACTTATGTCAGTGAACCGGGAGGCAGGGGCTGTGCAGTGGAGCGCTTGCTTACGGCAAGGCGCGCAGGTGTTGAATCGGAATTCCCTGGGCGCGAAAACGCTGCTCATACTCCGTCTGAATATATTTGGCTGACTTTTCTTCTCCCGACGGGGCGGCGGCTGGTACGCTCCGGTCGATGGCCTGTACACTCCACCCCGCTTTCTGGAAAGATTCGACTGACCATTCGAAAAATGCGGCGTTGTCTGTCTTGAACTCCAGCCAGCCAGCAGTTTTCAGCAGATTCCTGTAGATCTGCAGGTAGCGCTGGTGTGTGAGTCGTTTGATGTCGTTGCGTCTGCGCGGCCACGGATCGGAAAAATTGAGGTAGATCACATCGAACGCGTGCTGTGGCAATAGCTGTTCCGCTTTTACCGCATCCGTACGGATGAAGCGGGCATTTTGCAGATCCCGCTGAGTGGCGAGCGCGGCTGCCCTGGCGATGATTTCAAGAAACTTCTCAAAGGCGACAAACAGGGTGTTTGGCGCGCTGTCCGCCATTTGGCAGATAAATGATCCGCGTCCACAGCCAACCTCCAGACAGCGGCGATCGTACCCGTCCAGCCAGCCGTCGGGCAGGGCTTTGTCCTGCTCGGCGTCAACCAGAATCGGCGCCGCCATTTCGAGCAGCGCCGGAACTTTGTCTCTGCCGCGAATTCTCAAGCGCGTTCCTCCTCATAATAAGGTGAGCTGGATAAGGTGAGCTGGCAATGTCGCGAAAAGGAATGTGGTTGACAAATGATCGGTAACCTGTTTATCCGCACGCTGTTCACCTATGCGTTCGTATTTTTAGCCTTGCGCATTATGGGCAAGCGGGAAATTGGCAAACTCTCTGTGTTTGATCTCGTCGTATCGATCATGATCGCCGAAATTTCCGCCATGGCTCTACAGGATCTGCGGATTCCCATCTGGCACGGCGCGTTTATCATTGGACTGCTTGTTTTGATGCAGATCGGGGTTTCGTTTCTCTCCCTGCGGAGTCGCCGCGTCTACGAACTGGTCGAAGGCAAGCCCTCGGTTCTCGTCGCGAATGGCGAGATCAACGACAGTGAGATGAAGCGAACCCGTTACAGCATGAGCGATCTCCTTGTGCAACTGCGCGAAAAAAATGTGTCCAATGTCGCCGACGTTGAATTTGCGATTCTGGAAACGTCGGGGAAACTGTCCGTATTTCCAAAAGCGAATCAGCGTCCCGTGACGGCGGCGGACTTGGGTGTCACAGTGCAGCCTACCGTGATGCCGACTTCGCTCATTGTAAGTGGTGAAGTGCTGGTTGACAAGCTGGCGTCTGTAGACAAGTCGCCGCAATGGCTCCAGGAGCAGTTGACAGCGCTTGGATACGATTCGCCTAAGGATGTCTTCTACGCGGCCTGGGATGGTCAAATCCTGCATGTGGATCGGCTGGACAAGGGAAGCGGCGTGCAAAAGCAGAATCCGGCGCTCTGATTGGCGCCTGTCAGCGCGCGAACGGAACGAATCGGGCCAGCGCGGACAGTTGCTTGCCGACAGCAGGAATACGCGCCAATGTATGGGAGGTTATGGCCCGTGTGGCAAGCAACAGGACCACATACACGATCAACCCGGCGCTGATGACCAGCGTCAACTGGAGCGCCAGCGACATCCGCGTTCCGAGCGACAGCCAGGACCAGTGCATCGCGGCGCCGGCAATCGCCGTCGCAGCGAGCATTTTGGCGGTGTCCTTGACATCTGCGTAAAAGCCGACGAGGCGATGGATGGAAGCGATGTGCAGGAGCGTCGTCAGTGTGACCGAAATCGCCACGGCAAACGCGACGCCAGCCACACCGATGGACGGTTGGCGGACCAGCAGATAGATGACCGCCAGTTTGACGGCGGCGCCGATCAGGGAATTGCGCATTGCGAGACCGGCTCTATTGATCCCCTGCAGGATGCCCGAAAGCGGACCCTGCAGATAGAGGAGAAAGCCAGCAGGGGCCATGATGGCCAGGATTGGCCCCACATGCGCATGGTGAAAAATGGCGGCGCACAGCGGCGTGGCGAATTGCAGCAGAATCAGTGAAGTCGGGAATCCGATCAGGGCGGTGGCGCGAAAAGACTGGTAGAGCCGTCTGGCGATCACTGCTTCTTTGCCTGCGGCGACAGCCTCTGAAATCGAGGGAACGAGCTGCACGGAGAGCGAGTACGTAAATACAGTGGGAAAGACGAGAAGCGGAATCGCCATTCCACTGTATTCGCCATACAGTCTGGTGGCGATAGCCGCTGTGACGCCTGCGGTCAGCAGAGACCGCGTGACGAGGATGGGTTCAATGGCAAACGCGATGGAACCGATAAATCGGCTGAAGGTAACGGGAAGGGAGATTTCGAGAATCGCGTGAATGGTTTTTCGCCACGGTTCTGGATCTCCCTGCTGGGCGGGGAGTGTTATGCGATTGACCTGATAGTTGCGCCTGTACACGATGTACATATACATACAGCCCGCGAGTTCTCCCAGGATCATGCCGCCGGAAACACCTGCGGCGGCGAATTCCAGACCTTTGGCGAGTGACATGGCGGCAATGATCCATACGCCAATGATCCGGATCAGTGTTTCGATAATCGACGCCACAGAGGGAGTCGTCATGACCTGCAGTCCCTGAAAATATCCGCGCAGCACCGATGACACCGCAATGACGCCGATGATCGGAGTGAGTGTGATAAATGGGTAAAACGCGCGCGGATCCGTGAATACATGCTGGGACAATTGGCGGCCAAAGAGCACCATTGCGCCAGTGAGCGTGATGGCGAGGACAAGTGTTGTTACGCTTGCCAGATAGAGGATGCGACGGATGCGGCGACGGTCGCCCGTGACAAGCGATTCGGCGACCAGCTTTGAAACGGCGACGCCCATTCCTGCTGAAACGATCGTCAGGATGAGGGTGAGCAGGGGAAACACCATTTGAAAGAGGCCGATGCCTTCCGCTCCGATGAGTCTGGTGAGTGCGATCCGATAGACAAAGCCAAGAACACGGGTCACCAGACTCGCGGCGATCAGTACAGACGTGCCTTTTATGAATGACTGACGGTACACCCCGTGCCACCTCCTTTGCATGTGTCGGTGCGCTGTGAGTGCGTGGGGAGTTTGCAAACAGGGGTGACGATCACTGTGGCGTGCGGCTTGTACTTCATCAATTGAACGTATGCGCGCTGCCGGCGGGTTAGTCCAGATCTGCTTGCGCTAAACCGTCGCAGGTGAGACAATATCTGCAAAGAAGGGGGCGGACTGAGTTGCCGGAACAGCCGGATGCGGAGCGCACAAGACAAGGTGTCATCAAGGTGTTCGGTCGTGTGAAACAACCGCCTGCAAGCGACTCGTCTGCCGCTGCCGTCGAAGCGAGCGAGACTCTTGCCATAACGGAGGCTGGCGGCAAACGCAGAGTGGTGTTTGGCCATTCCGCTCAGCGGACTGCCGATGTCGCTGTCACTGTAACTGTCACTGTCGATGGGAACGCCGACAAGGGCCAAACAGGGCCAAAAGCAGAACCAACGGCGGAGCAGGAAGTCGAGGTTGTCGATTCCCAGGCAGGCCAGCCTGGTTACAGCGATGAAGTGGGCTCTCAGTTACCCGGACTCGGGAACGATACTGCCGATCCTGCTCCGGCAGCTCAACAGTCTGCTCCGGTAGTTCTGCATTCCGCAGAAGGATCAGAACCCAGCAGGGATTGGCGCTTGACTGTAGTGGATAAAGAAAACACTGACCAGGAACAGCAACAGTCTGCAGTCGAAGCAGTCGAAGCAGTCGAAGCAGTCGAAGCAGTCGAAGCAGTCGAAGCAGTCGAAGCAGAACGCGCCGCGAGAGAGCAAAAGTTGATTGTTCTGGCCAGAGAGCATCCCTTTGCCCTGGAAGTAAAACAGCTCGCGCAAAAGGTGGCCATGCTTGCGCCCATTCCTGATTTTGAGGACGTTCCTGATGAGAATCCGCTGGAACAAGCACTGTCAGATGAACTTTTGCACCTGTTGGAAGATAAGGTGGAGGAGTTCCACTGGCTTGGCTACAACCAGGTTACAATTGATGATCTCTGGATGTATTTCCAGGGGCGCGTCAAGCGCAGACCCAAATCGCTCCATGAACTTGTAAACGCGGTGTTGTGTCTCCAACCGCAGGAATTTATGAATTATTCATTGACACAGGCGTACCGAAACATGCCGACCGACATCCGCGAACTGCTGTGACCGGCACAGATAGAGGTGGAGGGTTGTGTGCTGGCTTTCTGCATGCCAGGCGGTCGGCGCGTCGGCCGGCTGCACCCCGACGCGCCGACCGCCTGCATTGATCTAGTATGGACAAATCGTTTATACTGTTGCCATTGACTTCCTAGGAGGTAAACCATGGTTAAATGGGGGCGCCTCACGACCTTCCTCATTATTGTCGTGATGATTATTGCCGTTTTCTTGTCGACAAGCCGGATGCTTTATACGAAGATTCCGTTAGGACTCGACCTGCAGGGCGGCTTTTCGGTGCTGTATCAGGTGGGCAATGGGAAACAGACACTGACAGCCAGCGATATGTCAGCAACAGTCGCGGCGCTGCAGAGCCGCATCAACACTCTTGGTGTGTCTGAACCATCGATCGCCGTTCAAAATGGCGGCCGCATCAGCATCTCGCTCGCCGGGAAGTTCAATCAGGTTGCAGCGCGGCAGTTTCTGTCTTCGCAAGCCAATCTGGAATTCAAATCGCCCTCGGGCAAGGTGCTCATGACAGGCAAGGATGTGGTGAGCAACGCGCATTATCAGGCGTCTTCCACGACCGGTCAGCCGGAAGTGGCGATCAGCTTTAAAAACCCCGCCCTGTTCGGCTCGATTACGACAAAGTATCTGAATCAGCGCATATCGATCTGGTTCAACAACAAGATGATCAGCAATCCAAATATCCAAACCCCGATTACCGGGGGCAACGCGACGATCAGTCCTATGCCATCGGTCCAGTCGGCCATGCAGTTGGCAAACCTGATCAATGCCGGCGCCCTGCCGTTCCCGATTCATCAACTGTCCTCCAACAGCGTAGGCCCGACACTCGGACAGGCTGCCCTGCACGCCACACTGTTCGCGGGGGCGATTGCCGTCGCCATCATCTTCATCTTTATGATCGTCATGTACCGACTGCCGGGACTGATTGCGGATATCGCCCTGCTGGCGTACAGTTACGTTCTGATCGCTGTATTCGCGGGGCTGCAGGTTACGCTCACACTGACTGGGCTCGCCGCCCTGGTCCTCGGCATCGGGATGGCGGTGGACGCCAACATCATCACGTATGAGCGGATCAAGGATGAACTGCGCAACGGCAAGTCGCTGCAGTCCTCTGTGATTGCCGGGCAACGCAAGGCGATTCGCACGATTCTCGATTCCAACATGACAACACTGATCGCGGGGATTGTGATGTACGGTTACGGAACGGGCGATGTGCGGGGGTTTGCCGTGGCGCTGATCGCAAGCATCATCGTCAGTCTGATGACCGCCGTATTTCTCAGCCGCACCATCCTGCTGCTGTTTACGAAGGCGAACGTCGTCAGGAACACCTGGTACTTTGGCGCTAAAAGAAAGGTGGCGGACGCGCGATGAGGTTTGCCATCGTCAAGAAACGCAAATGGTTTTTCCTGCTCTCGGGATCGATCACTCTTGCGGGGCTGATCGTCATTCTCCTGTTTGGTCTCAATCTGGGCACGGATTTCAAATCCGGCTCGCAGATCGAGATTGTACTGAACCAACCGTATAGTTCGACTGCGGTGAGAAACGTCTTTACCAAAGTGGGATTGCCGATCGGACCGACAGGAATTACCGCCGCCGGCACGAACAACACCATGGCTGTCGTCCGCCTGTCGTATACGATCAGCAATCTGCAGGAAGGAAAGCTGAATACGGCGATCAAGGCGGCTTTTCCGAAATCGCTCGTGCCGCCCGGCTATTCGACAGTGGATCCGATCATCGCCCAGGAACAGTCTCAGACGGCCGTTTGGGCCGTGCTCGTAGCCTCTCTTTTCATCGTTATCTACGTGGCGATTCGTTTTGAGTTTCGGTTTGCGGTTGCCGGCATCGTGGCGTTGCTGCACGACGCCTTCATCGTCATTTCCGTGTTTGCGTTGCTGCGCATCGTCGTTGATCTGCCATTCATCGCAGCCGTACTGACGATTGTCGGATATTCGATCAACGATACGATCGTCATATTTGACCGCATCAGAGAAAATCTGAAAAACGCGAAGATCAAGACGCTGCATGAACTGGAAACTTTAGTGGACAATTCGCTGTGGCAAACGATGGCCCGTTCCATCAACACCGTATTGACCGTGCTGTTTGCAGCCACCACACTCTACTTTTTTGGCGGCGACCCCATTCACAATTTCTGCTTTGCGCTCCTCGTGGGTCTGGTGAGCGGCGCATACTCATCCATCTTTATCGCCAGTCCAATATGGGTGGCCTGGCGCGGTCGCTCCCTTGAAAGACAGCAGAAACTGCCTCCGGCGCAAGCATGACCAAAACCCCGCCGCAAGCCCATGGCTTTAGCCATGGAGAGTCGATTCAGTGTACTGCGTTTTGCTGCATGGCTGCCGTAAAGAAGACGTGAAAAAAAGACGCAAACGGCCGTGCAAGGCCATGAACACTCCGGTTCCGTGGGTTGCCGGGGTGTTCACAATTTGTGGGGAATATATAATATGCTCTCCTGTAGCTGTCGCTGGCGCGACGCCGTCAGCCTGGGAAAGACCCGTCCTGCCGGGATCGTTATACTGTGCCGAGGCGAGTTCGGCGCAGCTGTGTTTGAGCAGCGGCACAGTATAACGATCCCGGCAGGGCAGTCGACGCTCATGGCGGCAGTCGGCTCAGGGAAGGCAGTCGGCAGAACTGAAGTTGCGAGGGGGGAATCGACAATCGACCACCGGACGACGGCGCGGGAACAAGATCGACAGGCGCTCTACAGCATAGCGCTTAATATCGTGCTCACAGCGCTAAAAGGTGTGGTGGGCGTGCTTGCGCACAGCGACGCACTGCTCGCTGACGCCGCCCACAGTGGGGCGGATGTCGCGGGGTCCCTTGCTGTCTGGGTTGGTTTGCGTGTGGCGCGCCGCCCCGCCGACGCCGATCACCCCTATGGACACGGAAAAGCCGAATGGATCGCCGCCAGTCTCGTTGCGGTGCTCCTGCTTCTTGCCGGTCTTGATGTCGTCTATGCGTCGATTCGGCAATTCTATATGCCCCCTGTCGCCCCGGAGTCGGTCGCGTTTTTCACTGCAGTGTTTGCGATTGTGGCCAAGGAAGTCATGTATCGTTATCAGGTGAGTCTCGCGCGGAGGCTGGGTTCTCCCGCACTGCTTGCCGGCGCGAAGGATCATCGTTCCGATGTCTACTCGTCTCTCGCCGCAGCAGCAGGG
>JAKADD010000063.1:0-1740 GCA_021820825.1 Bacillota bacterium | reverse complement strand
GATTCACGTTCGCGCGTTGCTGTACGCCGATCCAATCGCGGGTCTCATCGTCGCCCTGGTCGTCGTATGGATTGGGTACAGACTGGCGACTGATTCATTTACATCGCTGATGGACAAGGTCCTTGACGCGAAGGCAACCGGCGGCATGCTGCAGGTGGTGGAGCAGGTGCCTGGAGTCCTGCGCGTTGACGTTTTGCGCGCCCGCTCGCATGGCCCTTACGTTGTGGTCGACATCAAGGTGAGCGTCGACGCTGAGGCGACTGTATTCGCGGGGCACCAGATCGCCAAGGGCGTGAAGACGCAGATCATGGAACATTTTGATGAAGTGTCTGACGTTTTGGTGCATGTCAATCCTTTTCTGGCTGGTGAGCGCAGTACGCATGATGGGAATCATGGCGACGAGTCCTGACGAATGGACGTCCGCGTTGCGGCCTTCGGGCCACGTTGCGTATAATTGAGGGGCGACCCGGCATTGCATTCTATCGACACTGGCATTGCATTCTACCGACAGAGGAGTTCTGGCGTGAACCTGCGAGAGAAGATTCGTGTGATTGAAGATTTTCCGGAACCGGGCATCAGTTTCAAGGATATCACCACTCTGCTTTGCGATGCGGCCAGTTTTCGCTATGCGATCGACCAGATCGCGCAGTTTGCGGCGGGAAAGGGGATCGATGTCGTGGTGGGTCCGGAAGCGCGCGGTTTTGTCATCGGGGCCCCTGCGGCGTACGCGCTTGGCGCTGGCTTTGTGCCGATTCGCAAGCCGGGAAAGTTGCCGTGGCGAACCATCCGCAAAGAATATCAACTCGAATACGGAACTGATGGGCTGGAGATCCACGCCGACGCGATCAAACAGGGGCAACGCGTTCTCGTTGTGGATGATCTGTTGGCCACAGGCGGTACGATTCGTTCTTCAATCGAACTTGTGGAACGCTTGGGAGGCGTTGTCGCAGGTTTGTGTTTTCTCATTGAACTGAGATATCTCAACGGGAGAGCCAAACTGAGTCCCTATGAGATATTTTCATTGATTGAATACCATTAAACCAATAAACGCTGGACAGACGCGAGACGCGCATGATTGGAACAGGCATACGATGAATGAAAGAAGGTGAGAAAACGTGGAAGCGAACCACACGGACATCGGCGTCACGCCCCCGGACAAAACTCCAGCAACGCAGGGCGCGTCAGCGGACGCCCCGGGGAACGCGCTGGACGCCTCGAGGGACGCGCTGGACGCCTCGAGGAACGCGCCGGACGCCTCGAGGGACGCGCCGGACGCCTCGAGGAACGCGCCGGACGCCTCGAGGAACGCGCCGGACGCCCCGGAGAACGCCCCGGACGCCCCGAAATCCGCCGCAGCGGCGGATTCGGAAAGGCGGTTGGCGCGTCTGTTTGGGAAGGCGCCCTATCTCACTGCGGCAGAACAGGAATTGTTGCGCCATGCGTACGCTTATGCTGAACTGCATCATCGGGGTCAAAAACGCAGTTCCGGCGACGACTACATCATGCATCCCCTGGCAGTGGCCCAGATACTCGCGGAACTGAAGCTCGACGGAGGAACACTCGCAGCCGCGCTCCTGCACGACGTGGTGGAAGACACCAAAGTTACAGATGAGGAGATCGCTCGCCAATTCGGCGAGGAGATCGCGAGTCTTGTCGATGGTGTGACAAAGCTGAAACGGCTCCGTTTTGAATCGCGCGAAGAACAGCAGGCCGAAAATTTGCGCAAAATGTTTCTTGCCA
>JAKADD010000062.1 GCA_021820825.1 Bacillota bacterium | reverse complement strand
GGAGCGCACGCCGTCAAGACAGGCATGCTCGGCAATGCCGGAGTCGCGCGCGCAGTGGCGGCCGCTCTGGAAGAGTATGACGCACGCAATGTTGTCGTAGACCCGGTCATGGTGGCCAAGGGGGGCGAGTCGCTTCTGGACAGGGAGGCGATCGGTCTGTTCAAATCGCACCTGTTCCGAATGGCGACAGTTGTGACGCCCAATTTGCCTGAGGCGGAAATCATTTGTGGATATCCCCTTCGCACCTGGGAAGACCGTCTGCGGGCAGCCCGCGACATTGCGCGCATGGGGCCGCAGGTGGTCGTCATAAAGGGCGGCCACGCGCCGTCGGCAGGCGGGTTGTCAGGCGGCGCCGGCGGCGACAGTCTTGCTGGAGGCGCGCCTGAGGCGGTGGACCTCGTGTTTGACGGGCAAACTTTTACGAGCTTTCATTCGCCGCGCGTGGAGAGCCGCAAGACTCACGGCACGGGCTGTACATTTTCCGCGGCGATCGCAGCCTGTCTGGCCGCTGGAATGGACATTCTGGACGCCATTGCATCGGCGAAGGCGTATGTATCCGACGCAATCAGCGCGGCTGTTCAGTGGGATGTAGGCGCGGGGCACGGCCCGACAGATCACTCGGTGGCGGTGCGGCTGGCAAGCGGCGTCAAACCTGGCGGCCTGTACCGCCGACTTCATGGCGAATGGACGCAGCAGGAGGCGTGAATGCATTTTTGAACAACCACTTTAAGGGGATATGTCCATATGGATAGCGCGGAACCTGTATCACAGTGGCTGGATCGGGTGCGCAAACAGCGGCCGCTCGTTCACAATATCACAAATATCGTGGTAACCAATGTTGTCGCCAACGCCCTGCTCGCCGTCGGCGCTTCTCCCGTCATGGCCTACGCGACCGAGGAAGTGGCCGATATGGCCCGCATTGCGAGCGCGTTGGCGCTCAATATGGGCACGCTTGACGACCGTGTGGTCCGGGCCATGTTGATCGCCGGACACGCCGCGAATGCTGTGGGCGCGCCGGTCGTCTTTGACCCGGTCGGGGTGGGCGCGACTGCTTATCGCAATGAAACGGCAACGCAATTGATTGAAAGCGTGAAGTTGACAGTCCTGCGGGGCAACCAGGGCGAAATCGGTTTTCTGCTCGGCGCTGGGGGAGAGGTGCAGGGTGTGGACTCTCTGCGCAGTGGGGAGCAGTTGCCGCGCGCGATGAAAGAATGGGCGGCGGCGCGAGGTTGTGTGGTCATCGCCACGGGGCCAGTCGATTATGTGACCGATGGAACGCGCGTATTTGCGCTCCGTAACGGCCATTCGCTGCTGTCTTTCATCACGGGGTCCGGCTGTCAGGCGACGGGGTTGATCGGCGCCTTCTGCGGCGTCGCGGGCGCTGCGGCCACAGTGGAGACGTATGCGGACGCCAGTGTCGCAGCGCTTACGTGTCTTAATGTCGCGGGTGAACTGGCCGCCGGATCGGCGCCGGGCCCGGGGAGTTTTCAGGCGGCGCTGTTTGACGAACTGTACCGACTGGACGGCGCGACAGTGGATCGGCTTGCGCGAGTGGATTTACTGGAGGTGTAGGCAGGTGACGATGAAGGCAAGGGCCGACGAATGGCTGCAAAGCAGTCTGCGCCTGTACGTGGTGACGGATGAACGCCAGGACGCAGCAAGCCTGGAGACCGTTTTGGCGGAAGCGATAGCCGGCGGCGCAACGGCTGTGCAGTTGCGCCGCAAAGGGGAGCTGGGCCGCAGGTTTGTGGAGGCGGGCCGCGCAATCAAACGCATAACCGCCGCAGCGGGTGTGCTGTTTATCGTCAATGATCGCGTGGATGTCGCACTCTTGGTAGACGCCGACGGCGTGCATGTGGGTCAGGATGATATCGATTGCCGCGACGCCCGGCGTCTGCTTCCCTACGGAATCATCGGCGTTTCCGCCGCCACCGTGCAGGAGGCGCTTGCTGCTGAGCGGGCTGGCGCCGATTATCTCGGCGTGGGGGCGCTGTTTGCCACTCGCTCCAAACCTGATGCGGATGCCTCAAGTTTACCTGAATTGAGTGCGATCGCAAAGACGGTGAAAATCCCCGTTGTCGGTATTGGCGGCATAGATCAGGGGAATGCCGCCGCTGTCATGGAAGCTGGCGCCGCTGGCGTCGCGGTTGTATCGGCGGTGATGGGCGCCGCAAACCCGCGCAACGCCAGTCAGGTGTTGCGGCAGAGTATTGAGCGGTCGCTGCAGTCGCAAAGCGATGATTGACAGGAGGGTGTCTCATGCACATACGCTGGCGTTCACCGCGTGTCAGGAATCTTGCGCTCGGCAAGCCCTATACTATTGGCGCACAGTGGCCTGACGCGCTGTTCAGTCAGACAGAACGGCAGCAATACCCCGACTCCGGACAGCTTACCGATGGTCAAACGGGCGCTCTGAACGTAAAGGATCCAGGTTGGGTGGGGTTGCTTCGCCAGTATGGACGGAGTATCGTGATCGACCTTGGCGAGATTCAGGATGTGCGTGCGGTGGAATTGCGTTTTTTGCAAAACCTGAGGGCAGGCATCCAGTTTCCTTACACAGTTCGTTTCTATGCCTCCGCAGACGGCGCGTCCTGGCACCCGGTCGGTTCGTGCGGCGATCAGGCGGGTTGGTACACGGAGGCGCCGCAGATCCAGGTCTTCTCTACAGAGATGCACGGCAACGCGCAGTTCATTCGCATTCAGTTTACCGCTAAAGTATACGCTTTTATGGATGAGTGTTACGTGCGCGGCTACCCCGCCCCGGATCGCGACGCCGACCCGCTGCCGGGAACCGGATTGACGGAATTGATGGGCCGCAACTACCTTGTCGATCCGGATTCCTCTGATGCGCGCGGATTCTTCGAACTGCGTCATGTTCCTTTCGCCAGTTCTGACAAGGGCGGCTCGCGATCAATCGCGCCGATTTCCCGGGAAGTCGCGCCGCCTGCCCGGGAAATCGGGGCGGGGGCTGAATATCTGACCGCCCGCCACCCGGCCAGCGGCGGGGTCAATCATATGCAACTCGTGTACACGGGCTCTGGCGATTCACTGGGAACATGGGGCGCAGACGATTTCCAACCGATGATTGCCCAGATCGCAGAGGATGGCCAGCCCGTCCGCTGGCTGTTTGACGCCACGCTTTTTGGCCCGTATGGAAAGATGCCAACGAGCGCAGCCGCATGGTCAGCCTGGCTTCGCGATCTGTTTTTGCCAGATGTCAATGTGAATGCTCTCAACCAGACCGTGGGGCAATTGAAACAGCAATTCGCTGATGCGGACTTCGCAGAGAGTGTTGTGCTGACACTGCCAGCGACGCTGGCAGCACCCAGTGACTTCGGTTCGATCGCGCCTGGAGCGGATTCTCTGAACATGAATCCTGCCGACGTCGGACCTGACACTGCCGTTGTCAATAAGTTAGCCGCTCTGCGCTGGATCATGCAGGAAATGTTGCAGCGATGGCGCGAGGCCAATCCGATTCATCTCCGACTCGCAGGATTCTACTGGCGGCCTGAGTCTGTGAACGCAAGCGATCCGTACGATCCGTGGCTCATCGGGCAGGTGGCAGACGCTGTACACGCTGAGGGACTGCTTTTTTACTGGATCCCGTTTTATGGATCAGTCGGGGTGACGGTGGCGCGCCAATTGGGATTCGACGCTGTGCTGATTCAACCCAACGTTTCATTTAACTGGAATCTTGACGCACCGCAGCGATTGCGGTCGGTAAGCGACATGGCGCGGTATTATCATATGGGAGTGGAAATCGAACTGCACTGGGATATCACAAACAAAAATAATCCGGCGCATGTGGAGACAGCGCTCTCCCGCTACGACGATTATTTTACGGCGGGTCAGCAGTATGGATTCGGAGGCCGCGTGACCAAGGCCTACTACCTGAATTCGAAATCGCTCGTTCAGTGCAGCCGCAGCGCCGATCAGTTGTCTCGCCAAGCGTATACGGACACGCTGACGTTTGTCCGCGATGAATGGACTCGGAAGAATTCGTAGACTCCGGCGAGCGCCTGCCTGGATTAAAAAAATTTTTGCGAGTTTTAGGTTCAACTGAGTGGAAGGCTTGTACGTTTGCTTGGTATAATAAGCAATATAATGGTTGGCTTTGCCACTCAAATGGGTTGGTGGGTGTTCAGATGTTTAAACAATTATTCAAACGCAAACCGCAGATTGTCAACGGAAAGAGAGTTTGTATCGAGTGTGGCATACCACTCCAGGAACATCAGGACAAGCTGTGCTTCAGGTGTCTTGAGAAAAAGGCTCTCGCAATCATGGATCGCATGAAAAAGTACAATTATTGAGAAGCGGCGCCGTGCTACACGTTGCCGACCTGAGCGTGCAACACCAGTGGACCTTGTGGAACGGGGTCGTTCCAGTGGGGTTCCAGGGTGATCTCGACTGCGCTGAACTGCATGTTTGAAGGGATCACCGCCGACACGGCGCCGATCCCCCTGCCTGTGACTGTGAACTCAGCCACGCTGTATTGTTTGCTGCCGCTCACTACCCACACATCATAGCAACCCCAGGGACTTTGCTGCGGCAAGTCCTTGGCATACACCATGAGATTGTAGTTCCGGTTTTGTCTGACGATCCAGGCCATGGCGCTTGACTGCCGATACGCTGTATTGGGGTGCATGTCCAGTTGCGCAATCAATGCGCCCGGCTGTTTGGATGAAGGAAAAATCCCCATATCCACTCCTGCGACGCCAACGGCCACACCCACAAGCAGTGCTGCGACTCCGTACACGAATCGCGGGCGCAGCAGCGTGAAGAATCGCTTCAGACGATTGGATGCGAACAGACGCCACCTGGCTTGCGAAGCATGGGGGTGGTGGAGATTCTTTTTTGGCGGACGAGCAGAAAACGCCGCCTGTATCGTGCTTTCCCGAATTCTGGACAGCATGGCGTCTCGCTCCGTTTGCGGTCCTTCTTCTGTAAGCAACAACTCATGCGTATGCCACATGGTCTCACAGTCCTGTTGGCAGGAGCCGCATGTTGTCATGTGCTGTTCGAATTCACGCGTCTCTTTTTCGCTGAGTTCTCCCAACATATAGGGCAGGAGAAACTGACAGCCAATCTTGGTGTTGGTCATTAAGAGCGCACCTCCAAGTCGCTGTTTTCCAGAAAGGATTTCAGCATCTTCAACGCCCTGTGCAACCGGGTTTTTACAGTACCTATCGGCATTTCCAAAATGCTCGCTATCTCCGAAAGGCTATATCCCTGAAAATAGGCCATCTCCACAACGGTTCGTTCCTGCGGCCGCAAGTGTGACATTGAATCGACCAGTTCGCTCTTCAAAAGCGGCGTATTAAAGTCAGCATCGTCAGTCTGTCTGCGAAAACGCTCGCGTGAATCAGTGAGTTCAAGACTTGTTGCGTCCATGCGGCGATGCGCACTGCGCACGTGATCAATGGCAGTTCGGCGCGACACGGAACTGAGCCAGTGGGCAAATTTCCCTTTGCCTGGATCAAACGTGCGAGTCGTCCATACTTTTGTGAAAACATCCTGGATAACCTCTTCGAGCATGAGCGGATCAGCGATCAGACGGCGGGCGACCGCATAAACCTGGCTGGCGTGTCGATCGTACAGTTCTGCCAGCGCATAGCCGTCTCCCTTTACGACGCGCGCAAACAGTTCCTCGTCAGACAAGTGCCCAGCCTCCCCGACCAGTGTGTGAGGGAACGACAATGGTATGGTCATACTATTGTATACGATCAGTGTGCAAAAACAGTTTTCTGATGGTCGCATCAAATGCCGAAATAAGAAAAACTGTCGAAACAAGCAATCCGAAGCAAAGAAGCAAATCCCGGCGCAAAGGCGCAAATCGGGAAATCAAACGCTGGCTTGCTTTGTGGTGGTATTCAAGGTACACTACCCATTGTGCACATCAGATGTGGACGTGGAGCTGTGGTGTAGTGGCCCAACATGCCTGCCTGTCACGCAGGAGATCGCGGGTTCGAATCCCGTCAGCTCCGCCACTTGAAAAGCCTTATGTAGTAAGCAAAATCGGATGGTTGCCTGTAAATGGCTTCCATTCATTTTTGTTTATGGGTTTGTTTTGAGCTGGTTTTCAGCCGCTTGATCTTTAAATGGGTGAAAACCCCACCCATCTTTCTGTTAGAACCTGTTCAAAAAGGGGTCAGGTAAGACCCGCGCAGTGCAAGGAAGCGAGCCAAGAATGCGGACCGAGCGTACGATTTGGGTACGTGAGGGAGCATTCTTGGCGCTGACGCAGCAATGCACCGGGGAGTTCTGACCCCTTTTTGAACAACCTCTGTTATAATTTTATTTTACACTCTCTCCTCGCGAGGCAATTCTGCCTTATGAAACTGGAGTACCGACATGGATTGCTATTCGCTTCGATAGCCACGGCCAGGGCTTGCGGTGAACTGGTAACGGCGATGAAGGGCTGGATTGCGGCATGTGTTTATTTCGGTTTAGAGGAGTTCGGCAGGAATTGGGAAAACGGGAGAAGGCGATTGTCTGGGGAGCAGTGACAAAGTCCGTGATGCAGGCGCAGTGATTTGGATTATCGCTGCTTCCCTAGGCGGATTAGATCAACGGTGCATCGTCGTCGGATTCCCGCTGTTCAGTGACGTCTTTCGTCGAAAAATACAACACGAGATCTGTCCGATCATATAATTGTTTATATCAAGCCGGAGGAAAGGTGGAGCAGGCCCGCATGAAAAAACACAAACTGCTGCGATCATCAATGGCTGTTGGCTCACTGCTTTTCTGCGCAACACTGTTATGGCAGATCATACCCCAATCCGGAAATTCATCCGCGCACGCAGCAACCCGCAACTCCACGTTTCCCCCAACCGTCGTCCATGCGACGTTTGCGAGCGGCGCTCTGGCAGATTACGCGCTGCATGCCGTGGCGTTTGCGAACAACCGCAACGGCTGGGTCGTCGGCAATGGCGTCATTCTCTCGACGACAGACGGCGGTCTTCATTTTGCCGCGCAGTACCACGGTCCGCTTGATCTGGTCGGGGTCCAGGCGCTCAACGCGAACCACGCGGTTGCGTACAGTCGCAACGCCATCCTCGTAACGAAAAACGGCGGTTGCGCGTGGAGCGTGGTCAGACAGTCAGGGCCCGCATTGATTCAGGCGCACTTTACGTCGCCCACAACAGGATTTGCCGTCCGCGGCGCTCGGGAATCATTCGCCGGCAGCCTGTTCAGAACGACAGACGGCGGACGCGTGTGGCGGCCTGTCCGCGGGGTCACCGGGGTGACGTCCGTCACATTCTCCGGCTCCTCCGTCGGCTGGGCGGGCGACGGGAACACCGTGTACCACACCACCGATGGAGGCGCCGTGTGGACAAAGAGTGCGCGCCTGCCCGGATTGCCGGGCTACGCACACCTGCAGGCAACCGACATTCACCACGTCTGGATGCAACTCGTAGGCGGGTCGGGAATGTCGCAGACCAGCTACTCCATCCTCGCGAGCACAGACGGCGTCCACTTCAAACCCGTCCTCGGCGTGTCCACAGCTGGCGCAGGGCCCGCGCCGGGCGGCGCAACGCACGCCAACCGGGGACCGGGAAGTTCGCCCGGTCCATTTGTCGCGGTCAACAACAACATCGCCTACGCGGCGGGCGAGTGCGAGGCGTGCGGGGCAGGAACCATCACCCTCGCGAAAACGACAGACGGCGGTCTTCACTGGACGCAGTACCCACCGATTCCCGACGTTCCCGGGCTTCCGAACGCGGTCGGCGCAAGCTCGACCATGTCGTTCCCGAGCCCTGCGGACGGCTGGCTGCTGGGCAACTTGGTTGGCGTGTCCAATCGCCTCTATCACACCACCGACGGCGGACGCTCGTGGTTCCAGGCGTACCCCGCCATCATGCCGGCCGACGGCTTCAGCCTTGTCAACTCGGCGGTAGGCTTCGGTCTCGGCGTCGCCGGCAACGCCAACGCCGTCCTGGAGACGACAGACGGCGGCGGCGTGTGGCGGATTGTCGGCCATCTGCCCGTCGCGTCCGCGCCGCCTTTCAACGGCGGGGTGTCTGAGCCGATGACCATCCAGTTCGTGTCGGCAAAGCGCGGTTTTGCCGTCGGAAGCAACTCCCTGCTCTACGGCACGGTGGACGGCGGGCGAAGCTGGAGGCTCATTCCCCTGGGGCTCCATCCGACTGCGTTCATGTACAGCAGCCTGTGGTTCGCAAACGCCAGCAGCGGCATGTTCGCCGTTGACCAAGGCATGTCCAACCGGGTCACTGACTACGTCACCACAAACGGCGGCGTCACCTGGAGGAAAATGCAGGCTGCAAGCCTCCAGGCCGCGCAGTTGGCCATCACGCCGCCCGCCCTCGCCAGGAGCGCTGTCGCCAGGATGCGCGACTCCGGCGCCCAAAGCCTCGGAACGTCCGGAACCGATATTGCGTGGGTGACCACGTCGTACGGCTTTTACCTCACGACGAGCGGCGGCCGCTCCTGGACGCCGGTCGACTTCCCGCCGAACGTGGCTTTCCAGCCGGATATCATTCAGTTCACGTCGGCCAAGGACGGCTTCGTCCAGTTCCTCGACGGCAATATCTACCGCACCGTCGACGGCGGCCGCCGCTGGACGCTCATCGCCACGTGAGGTGCGTTACGGCGCATTGCGGCGGCCCGGCTTGATCGCTCACCCTCTCGCTCCCTGCTGCGCGTGGAACCCTTGCCCGACGGTCCGGCATTTTACATGTTTATCAGCAGTTTGAGAACGTGTGTTCACTTAAAGAAGACATTTTGATAAACAAGACTTTTCGGCATATAACACATCATGGGTGTACACTATTATCGACGGACTGGGCTGTCGAATCGTGTCGAAAGACGCGCCGGACAGTGTGGATGACGCCGTGCTGGTGGGCGTTGAGGATGGGGAGCGATGATACTGGTGAATGAACATCTACCGATGGACTTGAATGAACCCAAGCGATACATGAACCTGATGGTTGACTATGCTTTCAAGCGACTGTTCGGTCAGCCACAAGGCGCCGATCTTCTTGTCGCATTTCTGAATGCGGTCTTAAAGCGCGAGGGTGCGGATCGCATTGTCCAAGTGGAGTTTCAAAACACTGAGTTTCCGTCGAAAGATGTGCAAGACAAAACGGTGCGGCTGGACGTTCTGGTTCGTACAAACACGGATGAGTGGATTGATGTTGAGGTTCAGGTGGCGACGCAAAAATCACTGGTCAAACGCAGCCTGCTCTACTGGGCGCGCGTGTACGACGGACAAACTGAGCGCGGCGTGGACTACGGCGTGCTACGTCCGACCATCGTCATTCAAATCCTCGACTTTGTGTTCGTGCACTCGACAGAACGCTTCCACACGTCGTATCATGTAACTGAGGATCAAGATGGATTTCGTCTGTCTAGTGAGTTGGAGTTGCACCTCATCGAGATGCCCAAGTTCCGACGCGCGTTTCGCAACACGAGTGATGCGCTTCGCGACCCATTGCAAAAATGGCTTCTATTCCTTGACGCGGACCAAAACCCCGCCATTCGGGAAGAATTGGAGGTGTTGGCGATGTCCGATCCAACGCTGGAGAAGGCATTCAACCTGTGGGAAGCGGTGAGTAAGGACCCCGAAAACTGGGCTGCTTATATTAACCGCGATATGGCAATTCGTGACTTGAATCAGATGAAGAGAGAAGCGCGAGAAGAAGGGCAGCTGGAAGGCAAGCTGGAAGGCAAGCTGGAAGCGGCTAAGGCCATGCTGGAGGATGGCTTGAATGTGGTGAGGGTTTCTCGGCTGACAGGCATTCCAATTGAAGAATTGGAGCGCCTACAAGATGAACATCACTGATGATCACGCGCGATCGGTTCGCGCATTCGAACAACCAATAGACTCTTTACGAGCCGAATGCAATCCAACAGGAAGTCACCCGAAATTTGCCTCATGCCCGGGTGCCTTCCTGTTTTATGCTTATTCCTCGGAACCTGGGCGGCCTTTTCTCTCTTTCGGCGCCGGTGCTATGTGCGCCAGGGACTGTCCTGCTATAATGACGTTAACGGAGCATGCTCCATGCAGCGGCGCAGCGCACGATCCCGGCTGGGCAGGGACAGTTTCGAGACAGCGTTTTATAGGGGAGGCCAGTTATGCAGCATATTCTAGTCGTCGATGATGAAGAGCCGATCGCGGAAATTTTGCGTTTTCAACTGGAAAAGGCTGGATATTCAGTGAGTGTTGCTCCTGACGGAGAGGCTGCCGTTGCTTTTGTCAATCATTCGCCGACGGCCGTAGACCTGATTTTGCTGGATCTCATGCTGCCCAAAAAGGATGGCTTCGAAGTGTGCAAGGAGG
>JAKADD010000061.1 GCA_021820825.1 Bacillota bacterium | reverse complement strand
TATAATTCATTTTAGGAACTATCGCAATGTCTCTTTGGCATCCCCCGTATCCTTAACTCCGCGACTGCGCGACTCGTATGATCCACCATAGCCGCCTCTGCGGAGGCCATCTTTCACTCCGATCCCGTATGTTCAAGTAGAATATGTCCAAGTACGTTCCACAGTTGCGCGAACTCCATCTGTGGTCACCAAGAAAACATCTGGATTCGATAACTTCTCCCAATCCTGAAATCCAAATCGTGTATCAAAATGTTTCAATATCAAAGTCATCAAGTTACCATGAGTTACCATGGCGACTCTGTCAGATCCAGACCATAAAATCTCTTGCACGATTTCAACCGCACGGGCCATCGCCGTTTGGCTCGACTCTCCGCCGTCGAACGCCAAATCGAAGTCCTCGAACGTTTGCTTAAGACATTCCTTCCAATCATTCAAATTCCGTTCACTGAGAACTCGTTCTACAAGACGCGGCTCGACTCGAATTGAAATGTTGCTTCGTTCAGCGAACGGCTCGATGGTTTGGCGAGCCCTGACGTATGGGCTGCATATAATCGATTCAATGGATTTGTCGATGAGGTAGTTAGAAAGTTTGTCTGCCAAATGCACCCCTTCTGCTGTCAATGGTGCATCTGGCGACTGACCGGTAGCCGAACAATGCCTGATAATGTACATGTGTATCAAATGCATTCCTCCTCAAGGTTGTCGGTTGCTCCAAAAGAACTTGCAACAGATAAAGTGAATCATGGAGTGTGCTCAGAATGACTAAGGCATGCAGTCTGGAAAACTGAATCACTTGTAAACAACTCTGATTCAACCCTACCACGTTATGAGTACAAATATTTCCTAATTAAGGGATTCCACGAAAGTTTCGTAAAAAACAATACCAAGACGTGAAATTGATCGCGAACACTATGGATGAACAAGCCGCAGCTCGATTTGTGGGGTAACCACAGGTACAAAGCCGAAGATTATCAGGTAAGCATAGCAGGACGCCGATAGACGTGCTGGCGGGATGCTTGTAATGCCAGGATTTAGAGGGAACGCCGAGTGTTACTACACCGTGAAACTCAGCAATGGCAAGAAGCGTAATTTTCCTGAATCGTCAATTCATCGTTTAGAGTAGATTTCTATTTTTCAGTCCGCGAGTATTTCGACATTGATAGCCGTGCGTTTTTGGCTGTCTGTTATCCCAGGTTTTTCGATGAGGTCGAACGAGACTCTCTGCCCCTCCTTGAGAAACCGAAAACCATCCAGAAACCTAACAGGGTCTGGAGTGATGTCACAGAAAAGAACAAATACATGATCGCCGTCCTTTCCATCCAACATAATGCGGCCATATCCTTATGCGGCCATATCCTTTATCCGTCTTATACCATTTCACAATGCCCTCGCGCCTCTGCACCATGCAAGCCTTAACCCCCAAGAATAATATTAACATATTTGATATTGTCCACATTGCGCATGAATAAAATGGCAGACACGATTTGAAAACCTACTTGTTTCAATGCTTGTTGCACATAGTATCTTTACACCACTCCACGGATCTTTCGCAACAATGTGCCGTGGATTGAAAATGACCGCGCAATCCAAACAAATATGCGTCGCTTGTTCACGAGAGTCACTGAACTCTCGTGAGACCATCGACTATTTCCAGAGCCACTTTGCTGTTAGCGGCTCCCAATCCACTCACGGTGGTCGTAAATGTTGCCCATAGGCAACAAATGCGATGGTCGCGCGGTTGGCTGTGCGGTTGAGTGCGCCTGGACCAAATTTCGTGTGGACCGTCAAGCTGTGTCTTGGCATGTGCGATCCGCTGAAACCCGCGAACAAGAAGGCGGCGGAACCGCCCTTCCGCTGTGCCGTCAACAGATAACCATTGGAGACGCTGCTCCCCTGGAAATCAGTCGGCCAGAATGACGCAAACGGCTTCGGCAACACTGCAGGCAAAAGCACCACGGAGCGACCGTTGCCGTAGACCGTATGGAGACTCGTGCGCACCGCCTCAAGATGTGGCATGCCTCCTGTGCTGGAAGCAATCTGAGACGCGGGCAGCGCAGGCAGATAGGGTGTTTTCGGCGGAGTAGAAAGGGCGGGCACAGATTCGACCGCTGTATTGCCAGCCAGATGGTCTATCTGATACCGATATCCCCAAGCTTCTCCCCGTCTCGGTGTCATCTGGGGTGTCCATCCCAGAATGGGCTGCATCGTCAAACTGTCATGGCCAAATGTGATTCGCAGGCGACTGGGCATTCTCACGATGACCAGACTGCGGGCGATTTCTACAGCGGTTCTGTCATTGAAATGGGGCCAGTGCAACATGACCAGATATCCGTGATCTTCGAAGCTGACGGTGGTCCAATTTCCCATGGTGCCGTAAGACACGTACCAACTCACGCGGGCGGTAATTCCATGGTCGATGGACACGGGCAGTCCATACAGGGCGACTGGCTTTGCCAGCCTTACGACGGTGACGCCAAAAGGAGGGGTCATCCGGCCGTCCGTGGACTGCGTATACGGTGAGGACAGGGTCAAGGGAACGGTCGTATGCGCCGGAGGCGTCAGGGTTTTGCCGGCGGGCGTTACGCCCAACAGCGGAACGGCGCCCTCTTCGGCGACATTGCCGACGCCTATGGAGTAGCCGATGCCGGAAATGTCGGTTACGAGCCTGCGCGTCGGCGGGGTGACGCTGATCGGCGGCATGCCATTGTACAAGGCTGGATTGAACGTATAGCTGTATGGGCCTTTATAGGGGAGCCACGCAGGCAAAATAACCGGGAGTCCATAGCGTTCCAACGTCGGAATCGCCCACCAGAAGTCTGGATTGGGTACGCCGACGGGCAGCCCCAGTGTGGTCGCCTGCGCATTCAGCCTGCCACTCTGGGGCGCATGCGCTGCAGGGGAAGCGGAAGTCTTCCAAGCGCCATCGCTATGGAAAAGAAATCCCCCGAGGACGGCGCAAAATAAGACATAGAGCAGTGATCGCAGGCTGGTAACCTTCATGATGGCCGACACATCCCTCCCACATTTTCAATATAGACGATGAAGACGGCGCACTGGTTACACGAATGCGCCGAACAATTTCCCTCACTTCCGTAAACGTTTGCTTTCCTACCAACCAATGTATAATAGCGCCGTAGAGGTCTGTTGAGTCAATTGGGCAAACGGATACTCTATATCAGTGTCCAGAACGCGTAGGGGTGACAAATATGGAATGGACCAAATCACACGCTGCGGATCTTCTGTCTGGGAACGAGGCGACATTTGATCAATTCGTCCACGATGTGTGGCCTGAAGCGTTTCGCATAAGCCAACTCATTCTCGAAACCGCCAAGACGGCAAGATGTCGTTCAGGATGCCCTGATGGTCCTTTACAAGAACCGAAGTCGCGTCCGTGACCCTGCCAAATTGAAAGCGTGGTTCTACCGGGTTCTCCCGCGCTGCGCGACGCGTCATTCTTGGGGTTGGCTTTTTAATTCTGACGAAAGCGAAGTAAACCGCAGCGACCGCGCCACCGATGCCAAATGCCCATATTCAGCAGTCCTAATCCTTGTGCGCCCAGGTGTGCTTGCTTTGCCAAGAATGGGATGGCTATAAATGAGGCCTGCACACATGCGTTCACAACAAATGCACCGAATGATGTGGTCAAAATTAGGTGATTTCCCAACACCCAATATATTATAATACACAAGATCCAGCGACCTACCATTATTATGATAAATCCTTTAGACAACCAAAATGCCCTGGTGGAACCGAGTAATCATCCGACAGGTAGACCACATTAAATTTACGCCCCCGATAGCTGAAGAAGAAACAGGTGCAATGCCCCCAGGAAACAAACCTCACTACCGCAATAGATTCGCCTTGGAACGTTCAATATACTGAAGAACCAAGTGATATCGGCTGCTATAGCCCTCGATCATGGAAACAAGCTTTTGATCGTATTCGGATGCAAGTTTTGCAATGTAGTCCAAAACCTGCTCCTTGTTCGATTCGTCTATATGAGAAAGCTTGATAGCATCAGGTAGATGCTCGTCGTCTCCAAATCGATGAATGTTCGTTTTGTGGAGGTTGTCCCTCTCAACCATTTGCAAAACGAGATACTCCCTGACAAGATCAAGTAGTAAGTGCATACCAATTAGATTGTCGTTCCGGCAAAATCTCTTTATTGCGCCGACGTATTTAAACCAAGTTGGGTTGATCTGCCTGTCATCTGGTCTAAACGGTTTATCCGCCACTGGTGGTACCTTTGGTACGGAACTAGGCTCTATTTGCCCCAATACGATTTTTTGACTCTCAGGGGGCTCCTTACTGACCCATTCCTGATAAGAGCATACAGTCGTGTCCAAAAGTTGAATCGAAGACCTGAACTCGATGGCAGTTCTATACAGAACGGAATTGTGTTCCCTGTATAGTTCACAGCCAACGACACGCCCAATCTTATTCACCGTTTGAATAAACTTATTCTCATCGATGCTTGCCGACGGATTCAGTACAATCAATAAATCGTAATCCGACCACATATCCACGACTTGAGCAGTCTGTTGAGAACCCCGTAAGACGATAGCTTGAATGCCCTCAAAACCCTCAGTTAGAGTGCTGATTACATAGGTCAAAAACTCGTTCATGTTACCGCCGCACATCCTCATTGTTGTTGAATTCTCCTGCCTATTAGCGACGTAAGACCCCAAACAGGCATGCTACCTCAACACTGACTCCACGCCAGCGATCGCACAAGTCAACTCCCGCCGTCGCTGCACGAAGCACCGTTGACACAACTGCTGTCGAACTTTCCCGCGAATGGAGAGGCTTGCCGCAACGAACGCGCATATTCGCCGTCATCGACCATAACCGCAATCAGTTCGTCGAGGCGACCGCACAAAAGCCGATCCCACTCTCGTGTATAGCTTGCGGATACGGGTCTGATCTTGCCCGTTCAATATTGGTGCGGGCCCTACGCAAGACGGGTTTGGGATTGGTCCGCAGCTTCTCGACGATCGCCTCATGCAGGCGCAGAGACCGCTCCTCGACTCTGCGGTGATCACTGACAAATGACTCCATATTCATCGTGATCCGCCCCCTTCACTTGCGTGCAGGCTGTCTCCCGGACATTTCAATGTCAGTATACCGCAAGACACGTGTGCCGTCGTACATCAGCCGCTTGTACATCAGCCGTTTATACGCCGGGCAGATACAGAAACGCTCACTCCTGACCCGGCTCTCCTGTTGCATCGCTCACCCGCATAGGCCAACGATACACGCCACTCTCCACCCCTCTCGCGACTAATTCGCAAGAAAAACGCACCTTGATCACATGATAAGTTTGTGCCTTCGCCAGCCACTTATCATGTTTGAGTCAAGATGCGTTACTGTCATCCCGTCCGCAACGCCGCGAACGCGGACGGGATGGTTTTTCCCACACATCCCAGCCACCCGCTACCCGAGCGTGGAAGGGTCCACTTTCGAACCGACGGCCAGAGCAGGCGTCGCCTGCACGGTCAGTGCGTCATACTCATGTTCGGACAGCACGGATTTTTCGCTCTTCATCATCAGCCAGTAACTGAACATCCCGCCGAGGAGACCGAACAGCCACCCGCCGCTCCACAGAAAGTACAGCGGTGGAATCAGCAGTCCCAACAACGCAATGCCCCAACCGATCAGGAGCGCATAGACTGCCTTCAGGTTGAAGCCGCGCGAATAATCGTAGCGCCCGTTCATCGTGTAGAGTTGCAGCAAATCCAGTTTGCGCGAGCGGACCAGCCAGTAATCGGCGATGGCAATCCCGTCGAAAGGCCCGAGCAGCACGCCGTATGTTCCCAACCAGGTGAAGATGTAGTTGCTGAACTGCGCCATGACATACCACGGTTGCATGGCCAAAGCAAGAACACCCGCCATGATCGCTCCCAGCGCAAAATTGATCCGGCGCGGCGACAGATTCTCAAACGCTCTCGCCGGCGCCATCACATTCGCGCCAACATTTATGGTGACGGAGGAAAGGATGACAACGATTCCGGCGATGACGACAATAAATGTGGGAAATTTCAAAATCAGATCGACCGGATTCCATAGCGGCTGACCGTACAGGATGACTGTGGCTGATGTCACCGCAATTCCGATAAAGGAAAACAGGGCCATGGTCAAGGGCATGGACAGGAGTTGCCCCATCGTCTGTCCTTTTTGCGTCCTGGCGTAGCGAGTGTAGTCGGGGATATTGAGGGCAAGAGTCGCCCAAAAAGCGATGACCCCAATCACAGAGGGGTAAAAGATCGCCCAGAAGGCCAGCCCGTGAATCTTGGCGGGAGCGCTCAGGATCGTGCCAAATCCCCCGGCGCTCGCGCCTGCCCAGATCAACAGCACGACGGCCGACAAAGCCAGCGTCGGCGCCGCAAATACAGCCAGCTTGCCGATCGCCTGCGGACCTCTGGTGGCGACCGCCACATTGATCAGCCAGAAGACCGTAAACGATATCCCTAAATGCCAGGCGATCGCTTCCCAGCCAGGCACAATGCGGCCCAAAATCGCGTCCAGCGCCAATCCGCCAAACCAGCAATTGATGCCAAACCACCCAGCCGCGATCACCGCTCTCGCGAGCGCCGGAATATGCGCGCCGCGACTTCCGAACCACAGCCGGGCAAAGACAGGATAGGGGATGCCAAACTTCGTGCCAGCGTGCGAAACAAGCAAAATCGGTATCAGTACAATCAGGCTGCCAACCAGAATCGTCAGTACGGCTTCCCACCAATTCATCCCCAGTGCGATCATGCCGCTTGCCATCGAGTATGTCGGCAGACAAATGCTCATGCCAATCCACAGCGACGCGAACTTGGCGCCAGGCCAGGTGTGTTCCTCAGTCGTGCACGGACGTAAATCTTCATTCCACAGTGCCCGGTTTCCACTGACGCTTGCGATCGCCGAATCGGTCAGAGTGACCACGTCGCCGCTGGCAACTTGTGTAGCCATGTATCGTCCCCCTATTCTGAAAGTTCGAGTTAGCCTGCCTCTACGGCAAAAGACGCGTCAAGTCTCCGTACGTCTCCGGTCGCCTGTCGCGATAAAACTGCCAGGTGTTGCGGACCTCGGTCATCACGTCGCGATCCATGTCGCCAATCACAATCTCGTCGCGGTCACGGCTGCCCATCGCCACAAAACTGCCCCGCGGGTCCACCAGATACGATTGCCCGTAAAATTCCCCCATATTCCAGGGGGTCTCATAGCCTACCCGGTTGATCGCCGCCAGATAGTAGCCGTTGGCCACTGCGTGCGCAGGCTGCTCCAGCTTCCAGAGATATTCCGAAAGACCGGCCACTGTCGCCGACGGGTTGAACACGATCTCCGCGCCGTTCAATCCCAGCAGGCGCGCGCCTTCCGGAAAATGTCGGTCGTAACAGATGTAGACCCCGATGTTGGCGTACGCCGTCGTAAAGACAGGATAGCCCAGATTGCCCGGTTTAAAATAGTACTTCTCCCAAAACCCGCAGCCCGCCGGGCCCGCCTGCACCTGCGGCAGATGGTGCTTGCGGTACTTGCCGAGATACTTCCCGTCGGCGTCGATCACCGCAGCCGTGTTGTAATACACGCCAGGCAACTCCTCTTCATAGACGGGAACGATCAACACGACGCCGAGTTCCTTCGCGAGATCCTGCATCAGCCGGACTGTCTCTCCTTCCGGCACGCGTTCGGCGGCCGCATACCACTTTGGATTCTGTTCCGTACAAAAGTAGGGTCCGAAGAATATTTCCTGCAGGCAGATGATCTGCGCGCCCTGCGCCGCTGCCTCGTGAATCATCCTCACATGCTTGTCAATGGCCGCCCGCTTGTGCACAGCGACCGCTTCCCCGCCGTCCACATCGTGATGCGTCTGTAAAAGTCCAATCTTCACTTTAGAATCCATCGAGATCGCCTCCTCATTCGCCCATTTACAGTTGAATCGGTGAAATCGGGTCACACCTTTGAAACTGCCCCATTCCCGGCTTGCCCACAAATTGGTTCTGATCCACGATCAGCTCGCCGCGCAGAAATACTTGCCTCGGCGTGCCCGCGACCTGAAACCCCTCGAAGATGCTGTTATCAACGTTCATGTGGTGCGTGGCCGCCGAGATAGTGCGCTGCGCTTTGGGGTCCCACACCACAATGTCAGCGTCGCTGCCCACGGCGATCGTGCCCTTGCGCGGAAACAGTCCAAACAGTTTCGCGGCGTTCGTCGACGTCAGGGCCACAAATTTGTTCAGGCCGATCCGACCCTCGTGAACACCGTGGTGATAGAGAATGGACATCCGGTCTTCGATCGTCGGAGAGCCGTTCGGGATCAACGAAAAGTCGTGCCGCCCCAGTTCCTTCTGGCCCTTCAGATTGAAGGAACACTGGTCCGAACCCAACACCTGCAACTCCATGTTGCGCAGCTTGTTCCAGAGCACATCCTGGTGCGACTTGTCGCGCAGCGGCGGCGACATCACATACTTCGCGCCCGCGAAGTCGGGGCGCTCATAATCCGTGTAATCGCAGACCAGATACTGCGGGCAAGTCTCCCCGTATATCGGCAGTCCGCGCTTGCGCGCATCGGAGATCGCATCCGCCGCCTGGGCGCATGTCACGTGCACCACATAGAGTGGGGCGCCCGCGATCTCCGCCAGACGAATGGCCCGCGCCGTGGCCTCTCCCTCCGCCTCAGGCGGGCGCGTGAGCGCATGGTATTTGGGCTCCGTCTGACCGTTTGCCAGCGCTTCTTTCACCAACACCTCAATCACATCGCCGTTTTCCGCGTGCACCTGAACCAGCGCCCCTACGCGCGCCGCCATGCGCAGGACCCGAAACAGCGTCTCGTCATCGACCTGCAGGTTGTTTTTGTACGCCATGAACAACTTGAATGAAGAGACGCCCTCGCGCTCGACGATCTGCGGGATCTCCTGCATTACCTCATCGCGCATGTCTCCGATCATCATGTGAAATGCGTAATCGATGGCGGCCTTGCCCTCCGCCTTGCGATGCCATGTTTGCAACGAATTCGCCAATGTGTCGCCCTTTTGATGCAGCGCAAAATCGACGACGGTTGTGGTTCCGCCAAAAGCAGCCGCAATCGTTCCAGTGCGAAAGTCGTCCGCCGTGACCGTGCCGCCAAACGGCATATCAAGATGCGTATGCGGATCGACTCCGCCCGGGAACAGGTAGCACCCCTCTGCGTCCAGAACACGGTGCTCGCCAGTTGCGATATCATTCGCCAAAACCGTGACGACGCCGTGTTCCATCAGCACGTCCGCGCGGCTGACATCGCTCGCGGTGACAACCGTTCCACCCCGGATCAACGTTCCCATCCGAACACCCCCAACGTGTGATTTATTTGAGGATTAAAGCGCCTGACGTTCCCGCCAACTGAGCGCCTGACCTCCCGCATCGACGCGCGCCATCTCAATGCAATCCTCCACAGGACACACGATCGCGCACAGATTGCATCCCACGCACTCCTCCTCGTCCACCACGAGCGCCAGTTGCCCGGAACCTTCGGCCACCCGGTCGATGCACTGGTGCGCAGCGTCTTCGCACGCGATGTAACATTTGTTGCAGTGAATGCACTTGTCCTGATCAATCCGCGCGACCACTTTATATTCGAGATTCAGATCGCCCCAGTTGACAACACGTCCGACCGCTTTGCCCACCAGATCCATGGCCGATGACAAGCCACGCCCATCGAGGTACTGATTCAGACCATCGATCATGTCCTCCACAATCCGAAATCCGTGATGCATCACCGCCGTGCAGACCTGTACTCCGGAAGCGCCGAGCAGCATGTATTCGACCGCGTCCTGCCACGTTGACACGCCGCCAATGCCGGAAATTGGGATTCCCACCAATGGATCGCGCGCACAATCCGCCACCATGTTCAGCGCGATCGGCTTGACCGCCGGCCCGCAGTACCCGCCGTGCGCGCTCAGCCCGTCCACGTTCGGGATGGGCGTCCATGTACTCAGATCCACCCCGATCAGGCTGTTGATCGTGTTGATCATGCTGACCGCGTGTGCGCCGCCTTGCGCCGCTGCGCGGGCCGTGTAACGAATGTCGGTGATGTTCGGCGTCAATTTTACGATCACTGGAACTTCGGCCACCTCGACGACCCACTCCGTCGCCAGTTGCAGAAACTCTGGCGACTGGCCAACCGCCGATCCCATGCCTCGCTCAGACATGCCGTGTGGACAGCCGAAATTCAGTTCAAAGCCATCCACACCGACATCCTGCACTCTCCTGACAATTTCCTGCCACACCTCCTTCACGTTGTCGACCATCAGCGAGGCGATAACCGCGCGGTCGGGAAAGGCGCGCTTCACCTCCCGCATTTCACGCAAATTATCCTCCAGGGGTCGATCCGTAA
>JAKADD010000060.1 GCA_021820825.1 Bacillota bacterium | reverse complement strand
TTGCGCCAGCATCGACCGGGGCACGCTGGAAGCGCCCCATCTCGGCGCGACCGTCATTCATCTGGTCGCAGCGCTGACTTTGCCGCCCATCGGCACAGGACTGTCTCACTCGGAGGAGACTTTGCGCCTTTTGCTGCGCGGTCCGGGGATCGAAAGGGTGCAGCCGCTTCAGGTCGACGGCTGGGATGAGGCTTGGCTCATGGGCCGGGAAGCGCTCAATCGGGAGTATCCCATGGGAGTCGATTATTTGCTCATTGATCCCATGGGTTTTGTCGCAGCGTTGCCGCGCACCACGCGGGTGACCAGGGAGGTTGAGTCATGGGCTATGTGACGGTTACCGGAGGACGGGAGGCGATCGAAGCGAGTCAAGAGTTGGCGAACGCGCTTCGTCTGCGCGGCGCAGAGCGCTCTCTGCCGACAAATGAAGTGCGCGGGCAACTGCGTCTGCTGGTCGACCGGGTCATGGGAGAGGCTGGTTTCTATGCGCCGGACTACGCCGCGCTCGCCCTCAAGCAGTGCGAGGGAGATGCCCTTGAAGCGGCGTTTGTGTTGCGCGCCTATCGCTCCACGTTGGAACGGAGGCATACCGCGTTGCCGATCCAATTGTCGCGTATGCGCGTGATCCGGCGCATCTCCTCCGCGTTTCGGGATATTCCAGGCGGCCAGTTGCTGGGTCCCACGCATGACTACAGGCATCGTCTTCTCGAATTCGCTTTGCTTGCGGAGACGCCTGAAGACATTCGGCGCGTGTTGGCGCGCTTGGAGGAACAGGCCCAGTCTGGGACATCCGACGGGCGCTTGCCCAAGGTGTCCGACATGCTCCGCGCAGAAGGTCTCCTGGCCACGCCGACTGCGCCTGTGGGTGCACAGGGCATCTTTGACATTACACGCGAGAAAGTCATTTTCCCAGCCTCGCGGTCGGCCCGGCTGCAAACCTTGGCCAGGGGGGAGACCGGCGCGATGGTGGCGCTTGCGTACAGCAGCATGCGCGGTTTTGGCGCCGTGCATCCAACGATCGGCGAACTGCGCGTCGGCTATTGCGAATGGTATATCGAGCACCCGTTCGGAAACGGTTCGGTTTGTCTGGGCGAACTGCTCTTGACCGAGGTCGAGACGGTGAACAGTTTCAAGCACAATCCGGCGTCTGACGGGATTCAGTTTGCTCTTGGGTATGGTCTGTGTTTTGGCCAGAACGAGGTGAAAGGGATTGCCATGGCGATTCTTGAGCACAGCCTGGACACGGGCGGCGATGCGCCCGCAGAGGATGAGGAGTTCGTTTTATCGCATGTGGACAGTATCGAATCGGCCGGCTTCGTTTCTCATTTGAAGCTTCCGCATTACGTTACCTTCCAGTCGAGTCTCGATCGCATTCGAAATGCGCGACGCGAAGACGAACGGAGAAAGGATGTCCTTCATGACCAGGAGTTGGAACTCCCGACCGTATAACTACGCGTTTCTCGATGAAGGATCCAAGCGTGAAATCCGCCGCAAAACGCTCAAGGCCGTGGCCATTCCCGGTTATCAAGTGCCGTTTGGATCGCGTGAATTGCCGATCGCAAGAGGTTGGGGTACGGGCGGACTGCAACTGACGCTTTCGCTCATTGGCGAGGAAGATTGTCTGAAAGTGATCGATCAGGGGAGCGACGACAGCGTGAATGCGGTCAGCATCCGCCATCTGGTGCAGGCGACGACCGGCGTCGAGGTGACCGAAGACACGATGCAGGCGACGTTGATCCAGTCGCGCCATCGCATCCCCGAGCGACCGCTGCGGGCCGATCAAATTCTCATTTTGCAAGTGCCTGAGCCGGAACCGCTGCGGCGCGTGGAACGCCGTGAACAGGTGACGCGGCGCATGCACGGCGAACGAAATTACAGCGCCGCCTGGCTGGATCTCTATGAAGACCTGGTGCGATTCGGCGAAGTTACGATTGGGGCCGATTTTCCGGCGATGGTCAATAACCGCTACATCGTGGCGCCCACGCCCATTCCCCGCTGGGACCTCCCGAAGCTTCATCGGTCTCACCACCTCACTCTGTTTGGCGCCGGGCGGGAACGGAAGATTTACGCCATTCCGCCCTATACGGATGTGCGCCCGCTGGACTTCGAGGATGCGCCCTTTCAGGTGGAGCGTTTTGCGGGAAAGAGCTGTCACCGTTGCGGCAGCGAGCACTCATTTCTGGAAGAGACGGTGGACGAAAAAAGCAGGCAGATCCTTTACCAGTGTTCGGACACCAATTACTGTAACCAGAGGCAAACGAACGTTTCAACGGAGGGTTGACGGCGATGCGCGAAACGGCGAACGATCAGGAACCGCTCTTGCGGGTGAAGGGGCTCGGAAAACGGCATGGCGCCCCATGCGCGCGGTGCGGCGACGCGACCGACAACACGGTCTTCGCGCGGCGCTGTTCGCAGTGCGGCAGTCTCTGGGGTTGTTTTGACATTGACTTTGATTTGTTTCCGGGCGAGATTCTCGGCATTGTCGGAGAGAGTGGATCGGGAAAAAGCACGCTGCTCAGTTGCCTCTGCTTTGATCAGGAGGCGACGCAGGGCGAGGTTCTTTTCAGCGTACAGCGCCGGCCAAGGGAGAACATCCTGACGCTGTCCAATCAGGAAAAACGGTATGTGCGCAATCATCATATGGGCATGGTGTACCAGAATGCGCTGCTCGGACTGCGGATGAACCATTCCAGCAGCGCGAACATTGCTGAGAAGTTGATTGCGGCGGGGAGTATGCGTTACGGCGCCATGCGCGCCAGGGCCGAGGAATTGCTCGACCGGATGGAGATTCCCGGAGAACGGATGGATGAGAGCCCGAAACAGTTCAGCGGCGGCATGCAGCAGCGCGTACAAATCGCCAGGGCGATGGCGAATCATCCGGAACTCCTGCTGCTTGATGAAATTACCAGTGGTCTGGATCTGACCGTGCAAGCGCGCGTTCTTGATCTCGTGCGGGAGATTCAGCGTGAATCGAACGTAACCATGCTCATCGTCTCCCACGACCTGGGGGTGATCCGACTGCTTTGCGACCGGTGTCTGGTCATGCGCGGCGGTACGATCATCGAACGGGGTCTGACCGATCAAATTCTTCAGGATCCACAGCATGAGTACACGCAGCTTCTCGTTCACTCCCTGCTCTGACGCGGATGCTTCCGGAGGTTGCCCCAAACCTCGCGCAAGCGCCGCAATCACGAAGGAGATCGAGAAAATCACAGGCATTCCATGAGCGAGGAGAGGGATCGATTGTCGCTGCTGGCCGTAACGCGTCTTACAAAACACTTTTCGAGCGCCTTGAACAACAGGCGTCCTTCGCTCACCGCGTTTCACGATCTCTCGTTTGAGCTTGACGGAGGACAGATGCTCGGTCTTATCGGTTCCAGCGGCGCGGGCAAATCGTCCATTCTGAAATGCATCAATCGAACCTACATTCCGAGTTCGGGCGATGTGTGGTTCGTATCTGTCGCAGAAGGACGAATCAATCTGACGACAGCGGGCGATCAGCAAGTGCTTCGTATGCGGCGCCGGGAAATCGGCTACGCAAGTCAATTTCTTCATGTCATTCCGCGCATCTCCGCTCTGGATGTGGTCGCCGACCCGCTCATCCATCGCGGCGTCTCGCACGCCGACGCACACAAGGCCGCCGCAGAGTGGTTGACCCGTCTGCACATCCCGGAGCGTCTGTGGAGCGCGTACCCGTCGACTTTCAGCGGCGGTGAGCAGCAACGGGTGAATCTCGCGCGCACCTTCATCGGAAGTCCTCGGCTCTTGTTGCTGGATGAACCCACAGCGTCCCTTGATGCGGCCACCGCGTCTCTTGTCGTCGCTGTGCTGCGGGAACTGAAAGACCAGGGCGTAGGAATCATCGGCGTTTTTCATGATCAGACACTGCTGCGCCGCGTTGCGGACGAAGTCCTGGAGATTGCTCAGTTCGATCTGCCAATAAGAGAGGAGGAAGGCGTATGGACGAGTGTCTCACCCTGACCAATGGACGCATCGTGTTGCCGGGCGAGGTGCTGGAGCGCGGCAGCGTCAGCATCCGCAATGGGCGTATTGTCCATATCGGCGCGATGCCCGCAGCTTCTGCAGCCAGTTGCGATCTCGACGGCGCGTGGCTGTTTCCCGGCTTCATCGATTTGCACAGCGACGCCATCGAAATGGAGATTCAGCCACGGCCCAACTGCACCTTGCCCATGGGCATTGCCATTCGGGAAATGGAGCGCAAACTGATCAGCGCCGGCGTGACGACGATCTACCATGCTTTATCGCTGTCCCACGCGCCCACAGCTCGTAAAACACGGAACACGGACGTGATCGAACGGCTGGCGGCAACCCTGCTTGAGTATCGACGCAGCGAGCAGGGTCTGATCCGTCATCGGATTCATTTGCGCTTTGAAATCTCGAATACGGCTGCGCTGGCGTCTGTCCATCGCATGCTGGACAATCGCGCTGTCGAGTTGTTGTCCTTTATGGATCATACGCCAGGTCAGGGGCAGTTCCACAATATCGAGCACTATCGCGGGTATCTGCAAGAGCACCACGGATTCGACGCTGCGACTGTGACTCGCTACCTCACAGATATCCAGGAACGCGACAAGACGGCGTACGACAGCCTCAGTATATTGGCAGAACGGTCTAGGCGGCAAGGGATTCCACTGGCTTCACACGATGACGACTCGTGTGACAAGTTGGACTTGATTGCGCAATGGTGCGGCGTGATCAGCGAATTCCCCATTTCACTGCCGGTCGCAAAGCGCGCCAGGGAACTGGGCCTCTCTGTGATTGTGGGAGCGCCCAATCTGATCAACGGCGGCTCTACGGGCGGCAATCTCTCCGCCGTGGAAGCCATTCAACACGGAGCGGCAAACATCCTCTGCTCAGACTACTATCCGCCTGCACTGATGCATGCGGTCTTTTATCTGTATCGATTGGGCTACCCCATGCAGGACGCTGTTCGCTTGGTGACACTGCATCCGGCGCAGACGATGGGTGTCGACGATGCCATTGGGTCGATCGCCATCGGCAAGGAGGCGGACTTACTGGCGGTGCATGACAGTGACGGCGTTCCGCATCTTGAACAGGTGTGGGTGCGAGGCAGGCGCATCAGCCTCGTTCCAGCCATGCGCCCGACGGCAGCAGTTAGCAAGGAGGAGTGACGGCGTGAAGCTGTTGGGAATGAGGATCGAACGCACAATGCAACAGATGGAGGGTGTATCATCATAGTCGAGAGAATATTTTTAATCCGTCACGGCCTGCGCATGGACATGGAGCAGCCGGATTGGAAGCAAACTGCCAAACGACCGCATGATCCACCACTCACAGCGAACGGATGGAAGCAGGCGCAAGAGACCGCGGACTTCGTGCGCCAGGAGGGGATCGGCGCCGTTTTCTCTTCCCCGTTTCTGCGTACGTTGCAGACTGCGTCGAGCATCGCCGCGCATGTGCAGGCTCCGATCCTCGTGGAGAGTGGGTTCACAGAATTTTTGCATCCAGACTCCTTTGCGTCGATGCCGGACATCATCACAAGGGAGGAAGCGCTGTGTCTGTTTTCGGGTATCGATGATGAGTATCATTCCTATGCATCACCCATTTTTCCTGAAGACTCTGAGGATACGCAAGTGTTTGCCAGGGTCGCAACCGCTCTGGAACATATACTTGGCGATTATTCGGGTACAATTGCCATCGTCACGCACAGGACCACGATGCAACAGGTTGCCGAGGCGCTGGGTATTCCACGCGCGTCGATTGACAACAGGACCTGTGGCGTCAACCAGTTGCAATTTCGCGGGGGAGTCTGGCGTCTGATTCATGCTGGCAACAACCATTTGAGCGTCACGGAAGCGGATCTTGGATCACGCGTGGGTTCTTTTGCGCCATGAAAGAGTACGGAAAGGGGATCTTCGACGATGAACGACTTTACAAACGATGAAATCCGGCAAAATATCCGGAGTCGCTATCACGAAATTGCTCAACTTGACAACGCTTGTTCGTCGCCTCGGGATGTTGCCATTCTCCAATCGATGTGGATGAGGTATCGGCCAAACTGGGGTATTCACTCATGGAGTTGTCTGCGGTTCCTGAAGGGGCTAATCTGGGCCTTGGATGCGGAAATCCGCAAGCCATTGCAGGGTTGAAACGTGGAGAAGTTGTATTGGATCTTGGCAGCGGGGGCGGGTTCGACTGGCGGATGCATCGATTGATGTCATGATGTCCAACTGTGTGATCAACTTGTCGCCGGATAAGTTTCAGGTGTTCCAGGAAGCGTATCGTGTATTGAAAGCAGGCGGTCGGCTGGCCATTTCCGACGTTGTGGCGACGGCAGAATTGCCGGAGAAAATCAAAAACGATCGGGATGCATGGTCTGGATGCATTTTCGGGGCGTCGTCCATCGATGACCTTGAATCCATGTTACGAGACAATGGATTTACTCAGATCACGATTGGGCCGAGAGATGAATCGAAGACGTTTATCAAAGATTGGGCGCCCACAACGAACATGGAAGATTATATTGTTTCTGCGATCATTACGGGCGTTAAACCGTGAGGCAGAAGATTTTTCCTCTGCCTTGACAAAGAAAACACCTATGATGCTCGCAACAAGCGTGTTGTCGGCTGGCTGGTCAGCTGTGTTGTGGGGCTAAAAAGCATGAATGCGGTGCGGCCGTGACACCTGCACACATGTGCCACGGCCAACCGTGCTCTCGACATCCACCTGTCCGCCGTGCGCGTGCGCGATTTCAGCGACGATGGCCAGGCCCAGGCCCGTTCCTCCCGTGTCACGCTGGCGCGACACGTCGGCGCGATAGAAACGCTCCAGCACATGCGGCAGATGTTCGGCTGCAATGCCCGGCCTCTCGTCGCAGACGGTAAAGGCGACCTCTGCGGTTTCCTCCAGCAACTGCGCTGACAAGGTCATGCGGGAATCGGACTGGTTGAACCGCAGTGCGTTTGAAAGAAGGTTCAGAAGAACCTGCGTCATTCGCTGAACATCCATATACAGGAGGCCCAGGAGCACCGCCCAATCGTGCACCTGATCCCGACGCGACTCAGCGGCGTAGGAAGCGAATCCACGTTTGAAAACCCACTGCGAACTGAAGAAATCGCCGCTGGAAACAACCAGCGCCACAATCACCAGAAGGGCTATCAGGCGCGTTCGCATCAGCCCAGTCTGTATCCAATTCCGTAGATGGTCCTGATCACCGGATCGCCCGTCGCCTGTTGAAGTTTGCGCCGCAGGTTGCCGAGAAAGTTTTTGTGTTATTTTTTTGCTCATTTTGCCGAGCTCGTTCCAGTGACACTTCCAGAGCAAATGGTCCAACCGATTGATAATTTCATCCATTTTCACCAAGCCTATTGCCGTTGCCAAGCTGAGGGGATAACAACATCGGGAAATCAAGCCCTTTTACGCATCAGCAGTTAAAAAGACATATATGTGCTTAGGGCCGTGAACGCCTATGGTGGAATCCATTTCAATATCTGATGTGCGGCTGGGGCCTGTAATGAAGTTGACAGCCGCTGGCATTCGGTGTTGATTCAGCTCTTGAAGCACGCTTTTTGCACGCAGGTGCAAATGTGTAAGCGGAACAAAGGCTACATGGACTGAGGGTAAGAGACTTACAGAACGGCCGTGGTATTGATCCCCCACGATCACCAGGGATCCTGTTTCTGCAATGGCATAGTTTGCGGATGTGATACCAAGCTGTGCTTGTTCAATCCTCTCTTTTGTGAGGATGTTTTCTTCCCCCCACGTGTATACGTCCAGGTCTCGATTTTTTAAAGCGTGACTCACACCGAGGTGTTCGAGATAGGAATCTTTCCATTGCAAAACTGATCGGATCTGATGCTGTATGATGATATCGTTTAACACCGTTGAAATTTCACTTTTTGAAATGACCTTCGCATAACCTCCGACATCCTCAAGAGAAAGACAAAACACTTCCGCTAAGAAACCCACTTCTTGATGAGAATCCGATGCTGCTTGATGGGATTTAGGAAGTATGCTATGGACAAGACCTTCGGCGCCGACATATGCGCGCTGTGGAGGTTCGCGTAGTGGCTCTTGTCGCCCTAGGCGATGGGCGATCTTCCGCAAAAATTCAGTCTCCATTTTCTGTATCATTATTCGACCCCTTTTGCGAGGATTCCATCATTTGCGTGGAGATTTGATCAATCACTAAGCCTTGAGTAAAACGCTCGCGAAATGTCATGGAATTCATACCTTGTAAGCTGCGCGTTTTTGTCCATCCGGATAGACCAGGTAGCGAAGATCGAAATTCTCCGTTTGTCATGAACCATTTTTGTACAGTTTGAAGGGATCGGACCGCCAAACGATAGTTTTGCGCTCGTTTAAATATTTTACAATACCCTTTAAAGGCGAGCCGTTCTGAAGGTGGTGTGCGGAAGCGTGCGACATTTCGCGCCCGCAATTTAACAAGCATATCATGCAGTGGAATCTTAACTGGACACGCTTCGTAGCAGGCGGCGCACAAGGTTGATGCATAAGGTAAATCTGCCGCTTCAGGATCGTCGCGCAACAGAGGAGTGAGGACTGCGCCAATGGGACCAGAATAGACAGATCCATAAGCGTGCCCCCCGATTTGCCTATACACGGGGCAAACGTTTAGACAAGCTCCACAGCGAATACATTGCAATACCTCCTGAAAATCAGGATCTCCTAAAGAGTGGCTCCGCTTATTGTCAAGTATGACAAGGTGAAACTCGTGTGCGCCGTCTTGTTCACCTTCTTCTCGCGGCCCGGTTACAAGTGACATATAGCTTGTGAGCTGTTGTCCGGTAGCGCTGCGCGGGAGGAGATTCATAAATACTTCGAGATCAGCTAAGGTTGGCAAGACACGCTCCATCCCCATCACGGCGATATGTACGGGAGGTAGGGTTGTAACCATTCGGCCATTTCCTTCGTTGGTAAATATGCAAATGGTGCCGGTTTCGGCTATTGCGAAGTTGCAACCTGTAATTCCGATTTCTGCATCTAGAAATTTTTTGCGTAAAACCTGGTGTGCATAGTCATTTAAACTTGGCGTGTCGGAAGCAATACGTTGGTTCGCAACCTGGCTAAACAAGTCAGCAATTTGTTCGCGTGTTTTGTGAATGGCGGGAGCAATAATATGCGATGGAGTTTCTTCTGCCAATTGAATAATGTACTCTCCCAAGTCAGTCTCAACTACCTCTACACCATCTTGCTCGAGAGCATGATTTAGGTGCAACTCTTCCGTTACCATCGATTTTGACTTGATCACCTTGGTCGCGTGATGGGATTGCACAATTTCCCTAATCGCTTCTACTGCATCAGTTTCATCTATGCAAAAGTGCACCTGCCCACCTCGCCTTTGCACTTGGTCAGCGAGTTCGGCGAGATAGTAGTCGAGGTACGCCACTACGTGTGCGCGAATTTCTCGACCGCGCTCTCGCCACTGTTCAAAATCGATTTTTGTCAACGCGTCCGCTTTTTTTATTCGAAGCCGATCGGTCGCGATTTGAACTGCGCGATGCAAGTTTTCATCTGCCAAAGCCAGTTTAATACGTGTATCCAATTGCCCATTCATCACAAATTCCCCCCTATTGTTGCAGTGAGGATCGGGGCGTCTGATGAGGCGCGATCTAAAAACTGCGCAAGGTGCAGCGCGGGAATTTTTATATTCATGTGTTTCATGCGTCCAGCGATGTTCATCAGGCACCCCATATCCAGACCAAGCAACAATTCAGCAGAAGTTTCTGCAATATGCATCACCTTCTCTGTAGCTATGGCTGTTGAGATTTCCGGCATTTTAACTGAGAATGTACCGCCAAACCCGCAACATTGTTCTGCGAGCGGAAGTTCCACTAGCCGTAAACCGCGCACATGGTTCAATAAGCGAATTGGAGCTTCAGTGACACCGAGTAATCGTGTGGCGTGACACGATGGGTGATACGTGGCGATGATGTCCGCCTGTGCGCCAAGATCTTCGACTTGTAGAACATCAACAAAAAATTGCGTCCAGTCATATGTACGTTCCGCCAACTTTGCAACGAGCGCCAAACGTCTTGGATCATCTTTGAATAAAATGGGATAGTCGTGCGTGACCATGGCGCCGCAGGAACCGGATGGGGTTATAATGTAATCGCTATCAGCAAATGCATCAATCCACGTTTTGGCAACTTCCCGTGCTTCCTCAAAATATCCAGAGTTAAACGCAGGTTGTCCACAACAGGTCTGACCCATCGGAACATCGACCTGCACGCCTTGCCTTTGCAATAGGCGAACAAGGCTTTCCGCAACTTCCGGAAACATAGTATCCACAAGACAGGTAATAAAGAGGGAAACTTGCATAGATTTCACCGACCTTTCGTGATCAAGCCACAATAAACGACGCCGATACTAAGCAGAATACCATAAAACATGTGGGATTAGACGTGTCTATGGGCTCGCGTCTA
>JAKADD010000059.1 GCA_021820825.1 Bacillota bacterium | reverse complement strand
ACAGTCAGAATTATGTCAGGAACCAGCGCTCTATAGCATGCTGTAGCGGAGAGCCCTTCTTCCCAAACCACCTATTCCTGCAATGTTTGGTCAGTGCAGAACTCGCCGCTTGCCTATCTAAAGATGTGAGGTAACTGCTCTGCGCCATCGGTGCACCAAGGAGCAACCTTCCTTCGGCAACCAAAATCAAATTCGACACCTCCCCATTTTCACCCTTCTGCTGGTGCCGCGAATCGCCATGCGTGTTTTTGGGGTATTTAGGGTAAATCCGAATGCAATATCCATTTGTTCCGCCTCGCATTCAGGGTATAGAGGAGGGAGGGTGACTGAAGAGGAGAACATTCCAATCCCAGAACCAATCAGGATCCCCTCCTGTCCACCGTTGAAAAAGCGGACAAGGGTCGGCGTAAAGTACAACGAATCATACTTTTTCGGAACCGCAATGCGGATTCCCTCCCAAGAAGCCCCACCTGTTACAGACTCCATCAAATGCAAGGAACCAGGCGTCGTCCGAGCCTCAATTCCTATCCATCCGAGCGAACGACTACGAAAAGCCATCAAGGACGGGTATCCCCCGCTGAATTCGCCTTGCGACCCCTTTCGTGATGTCTCAAATAGTAATTGCCAATCCAAGCCACCATCTACCGCTCACACGATCATTTTACTCATGAGGCCCAACGCTGGGGAGGAAGTTTGAAGCACCCATCCTTTTTGGCGATTCAAGAAATAACTCGATGTCGAACGCCAAAGCATTATTAAGAAACTGGGTCACACCAGATGGTTGGCGAAATAGACACCCAAAATGAGCAGGACAGTAGCCAGAAAATAGCCAGCCAGCTGTTTTTGCTGAGAGTTTTTCTCACGCACCAGCACATGTGCGACAGCAGCAGCGGCAATCATCGTGATGGGGTGCAGGACAAACAATCCCCAGATCGGATGGATGATAAACGCGATGATTCCCAGCAGGATCTCCAGGTCAAGCAGGCCAATCAACACGCGCCCAAAGCTCGGCGTCCGCCATTTGTTGCTGATGCGCAGAGTATTCCAGAGAAGCAGCAGCACGGCAATGACAACAATCGGCAATCCGAGCACAGTGTGAATCGCGACCACGAACACATTCCCCTTTCGTCGCACCATACCGTCACAGCGACTGAACGACGCTCCGTTTGCATCGCATTAACCATACCCTGCCAGTTGCAAAGAGTCAACACTGGAGAATCACCGTCGCAGGTCTGCTGGTATGAATGACTGATGACAGACTGCTGCAAACGGAGCCCTTGCTGTTCGCCTGTCTTCGCGAGAAGGGATCGCACCAGACGCTGTATTGCTCTTGCACCATCCCTGGGGTACTATGGAGAAAACGCATACAGTCAGTAGAAATTAAGGGAGGATACGCGATGGCTGTGGAGAATGTGGACAATAATGAAATCGAATTTATTCTGAAAAGTGAAACGCTCCTTCCGCCACTTGCCTATGCCGAACATTCCTATCTCACAACCTCTGAGATGTACAACTCGAAGTATCGCGCATCGATTGCTGATCCGGAGGCATTTTGGAACGAAATCGCCGACGAACTCACATGGCTTCACCGTGAGCCAACTGTCATTGCAGGCCGCATGCCCGATTTTCAATTCTTCCCGGGAAGCACGATCAACGTATGCGATAACTGTGTAGATCGGCACGCGAAGGACCCCCTGCGCCGCAATAAAGTTGCCCTTTTTTTTGAAGGAGAGAACGGAGAAACGCGGACTTTGACCTACTTGCAACTGCATCGCGACGTGCAGAAGTTTGCGAATGTTCTGCGCGGGCTGGGGTTGTCCAGGGGAGATGTGGTCAGTGTCTACATGCAAAACCTCCCGGAAACATACATCGTCCTGTTGGCGTGTCTTCGGCTTGGAATCGTTTACAATACCGTTTTTGCCGGATTTTCACCGGATGCTTTGCGTGACCGGATCGTCAGTTCAAATGCCTTGGCGGTCATCTGCGCGAACGGCAGCTATCGCAGGGGAAAAGCACTGCGTCTGAAAGAAACCGTGGACGCCGCCCTCCAGAGCGAGCACATGGTCAGACACGTCATCGTGTTTAACAGAATCGCCGACCTGCCCACGCCCATGACCCCCGGCCGGGACCTCGACTACACAGAGTTGATGCGAGAGGCCTCGGCAACCTGCGCTGTCGAGCCGCTGGACTGCAACGATCCGGGACTGCTCATCTTCACAAGCGGAACCAGCGGCAAACCAAAAGGAATCGTTCATGCAGGCGGGGGATTCCTGCTGGGAACGTACGCCTATTCCAAATACCAGCTCGACCTGCGCGATGAGGATGTGTACTGGAACACGGCCGATATCGGCTGGCTGACATCTCATATATTTGTCCTTGTGGGCGGACTGGCGCTCGGCGTCACGACTGTTATCTATGAAGGGGCGATCGACCATCCGCATCAAGGCCGACTGTACGAAATGGTTGAACGCTACCAGGTCAGCAAGCTGTTTTCCGCTCCGACCGCCTACCGGATGCTCATGAAATATGGAGAGGCATTGGCTGAGACATACGATCTGTCCTCCATCCGCCTGCTGGCTTCGGTTGGCGAACCGTTAAACCCGGAAGCATGGAACTGGTTGCACCGCGTTGTCGGCGGCAATCACGCAGTCATCAATAACACCTGGGGGCAAACGGAAACAGGCGGCACGCCGCTCGCCTCCCTGCCCGGCGCGACCGCTATGAAACCAGGGTCCTGCGGCGTGCCATTTTTCGGTCACAGCCTTGACGTCGTGGATTATGAGGGCCATTCCGTTCCAGGCGGAACAGCGGGATTCCTGATCATTCGCACCCCCTTTCCCAGTTTGGCGCGAGACGTGTTTGGCGACCACGACCGCTATCTGCAAAACTACTTCGCGCAGGTTCCAGGCGCCTATTTCACTGGCGACAGCGCCGTGCGCGACGATGACGGGCACTTCTGGGTGTTGGGAAGGGTGGACGACGTCATCAATGTTGCGGGTCACCGCATCAGCACCATGGAAATGGAGAGTTCCCTGATTCAGCACGAGTCCGTTGTCGAAGCGGCCGTGGTGGCCCAACCTGATGACATCAAGGGAACGGTTCCGGTGGCGTTTGTCACGATCGACAGTCGCTTTGCGCCGGATTCCGCCCTTGCCAGGGCGCTGCAGCAGAAGGTCATTGACGACATCGGTTCGTTCGCCAAACCAGAGCGCATCCAATTTGTCAGTGTGATGCCCAAGACGCGATCCGGGAAAATCATCCGCCGCATGCTGCGCGAGATTCTGGAAGGCGGCGTTATCAAGGGCGACGTCACGGGTCTCGAAGACAGTGACGTGCTGAATATGCTAATCTCGGAAGTACGAGGAGGAACGACAACTTGAATTGGCGTGTAGAAACGTATCAGCTAGGTTCAGAGGCGGCGGTCCGCGAGGAGATTCTCCAAACTTGCGACCGCGCCCAAGCCGGCGAGATTCTGATCTTTCCGGAGTACGCGGCGTACACCGCAGAAGAGGCCGAACGCACCCTGGACGCGCTCATCAAAAAAGCGCAGGACAGGCGCCTGACGATTGTCACAACGCTGAATCTCGACGGTGCACTGTTACCGCACAGCAAACCGGATCACCGTTACAACGCGCTCACACTCATTACACCGCGCGGCGAACTGCATGTTCCCGCAGCCAAAGTCACGCCGCAGTCATTTGAAATGGTGCAGTATTCCGAACGCTTTCCCAAAATCAACGTCACCCCGTACGACTTCATACGCCGCGTCACCTTGAGTCAGGGCGACGAGACGCGCACCTGTGTGTTTTCCATCTGTTCAGATCTGTATCCGCTGCTTTTTGGCGGACCTGCATTCACTGATCTGCAGGCTGATATCGGAATATTTCCTGGCAACTTCGGACGCGGAGCGGAACTCGCCGCGCGCCGCGTGATCGGACGTCTACGGTCCGCTGGCGTCTTTACCGAGACGATCTTCGCCAATCCAGCCCAACTGACAAAAAAACCGGGCCAGCTTCCGGTCGTGTTGCCGGCAAAGGACCATGATGCGCGGACGACGCCTGCAATCCCGCTCACAGACGCCGAACGCATCCAGCTCTTTCGGGAAAATGTCCTCTTTTATGTCGATGAAACGGTCGAACACTTTGTTGCCATGGCTGCTTTGACTCCCATGCATAACGGTCGCTTCACAATGCCGATGAGCCTGATTGATGTGTCGCCCACACTGGAGTACACGGGAACGCGGATCGACCTCAATCCCTAGCGCGGCAGCCCGTGTAAGGACGAAAGGTTTGGCCCATGGCTTGCCGGGCACAGTATAGGAATCCTGTTCAAAAAGGGCTTTTCATCCTTTGTTATGTTGACGTTCTTCCTGTTCCCGTTTCTTCTCTCGGATCAGTTCATCTTTGGGTTTCCCTTCCGCCTGGCTTTTAGATTCCAGCGACGACAGGTGCATCGTCGACGGTTCATCCGCTTTGGGGCTCGTTTTCTTGTCCATAAGACCTGACCTCCTCTTGTCAGACACGCTCTCGTGCTTCCATCTAGCTTTCGATTGCCGACCGCCGCGCATCTTTGCATTAGTATGAGTCAGAGGAACCATTTGCATCCCGCAGCCTACAGATCACGCCGTAAGACTGAAAACACCGGTGATTCAGGTAACTCTTTCGTATTCCAAACGTCTGTTTAGTCGAAGAGGATCTATCACAGGAGGTGTGCATATTTTGAAAAAAAACAGATGGCCTTATCACATTCGGGCAAGGCTCACACTGTACCTGGTTACGGGTGTCTGTCTCTTTGCAACTGGAGTGAATCCTGTCGCCGCCGTTGCCGCTGCCGCAGGACACAGAACGGAGCAGGGCGTTGCGGGCGCCCCTGCCGAGTCTACCCCGTTGCAGGTGGCTCCGGATGTTCACCAAACTGGCTTTTTTCCCTCCGTGACGCCTGACGGACGCTACCTGCTTGTCCGTGGGCCCAGACAACAATGGCTCGAAGCCATGAACGGTCGCAAATATGCTGTTTTTGGAGGAACGGACGCCGGCATTTACGGGTCGACGCCCGGCGGAGACGTGATCATGCGCCGCGTCGCAGGCGGCGCCCCCCTGTGGTACGCGGTGCGACCGGGTGCGGGAATCGTTCAGTGGCTCCCTGGACGCCATGACCCATTCGCCAAGTCATCGTTTACAGCTGACGAAAACGCCCGCGGCCAATGGGCGATGGGCGTCACAAACGATACGGGGGCGGGACCGCTGACGTCCTCCTGGGTGGATGTCGGCACGCACTCTGTGCCCATTCTTCAGGATGTCTGGACCGTGCTCTGGTCCCCCAATGGCAAGATGCTTGGGGTGTTGGCCGTTGCTGCTGGAACGGCATGGCTGGAAACCTATAATCCGCAAACATTGACTCGCACAGTTGGACAGTACGTTCCTGTAGCCAAAGAAACGGTTGGCAATGCCGCCGTTTCTTTGGCATGGTCCTCCACAGGCAGGTTCCTGGCGACAGCCCAGGGAGATCGCATCGCCATTTACGATACAGTCGGCAGACGCGGCGCACTGCTGACCATACCCCGCTCGACGAGTGCGTGGGGATTTGCCGGCGCCGCCCGTCTGTTCACCATCGCGCCTGCAAGCAACGGCAACACGGAAGTGGCGTACTACGACTTGCCCGTCCGCCCTTCCCCCGCAAATCAGTCCGCAACAGGACAGAACGGCGCCATCAGCCGCATGGCGAATTCTGCTGAGAGCGCCCCCCTGTCCGGCCGGGCGTCAATACCCGGACGGGTTGCGGCAACCGTCACACTACCCACTGGAGGCGTCCTGGCGCAGACCATGAGCGGTTCCATCTTTCTCGTCGAGGGAACCGCCGTCAAAACCGTGGTCAGCGGCGCGGATTCCTGGTGGTATGATCGGGCCAACGGCTATCTGTACTATGGGCTGAAATCCCAACTGCGATCCGGCAGGGAACCGGTTTGGCGTCTTCGCATCGTCACATAGGGCGACGGCAGCGCAGCGGTCTGGCTGCAATGATTCAGGCGCCCCCCTCCCCTGCGTTCTACAGGTGCGCGCCGTGCGTTTCCACGGTCGTCAGTTTTTCATAGAATTCCAGGTATTTATCCTTGTCGGCGCTCGCCCGCAAGGCCATCGCCGTACGTGGGTGTTCGTCCAGCAGACCCGTGATCGCATAGGGAATTGTATAGCCCCATTCCACTCGCTCGCGCAGGGGAATAAACTGTTGTTCGATAATATCGAGCAGCGACCGGACATCATAGCGCGCACTGTGCAGATGGCCGACAAGCAACTCTGTTGGACAGTTGCCCGCCGCCCGCCCCATGCCAAAAACGGAAGAGTCAAGATACGCGACGCCTTTATCCAGACCGATGAGCGTGTTGGCAAACGCCATTTGCAGGTTGTTGTGCGTGTGAATACCCAGTGTCTTGTTGGGTGCGAACTTTTGAAACTTGGCCACCAGGTACTCGATGTCCTTGCCAAACAGGCTGCCGAATGAATCGACCACATACACGATGTCCACCGGGCTGTCGTTCAATTGTTCGAGAGCCTCATTCAAATCATTCTCCCGCGAATGGGACACCGCCATGATGTTGAGACTCGTTTCGTAGCCGAGATCGTGAAACTTCGCGGCCAGTTCAATCCCTTTGTCCACATCCTTGATGTAGCAGGCCACGCGGATCAGGTCCAGGAAGCTCTCGTCGCGCGGAACGATGTCCCGCTCATCCACCCTGCCGATATCGACCAGCGCTGACAGTTTCGTCGCTGTTTTCTCGCCAATCGTCGTACGGATGAGTTCTTCCGTCAAATAGGCCCATGGCCCTGCATTCGGCACATGGTGCAACAGGGGTGAATTTTTGTACCCAATTTCCATATAATCCACGCCGGCGCGACTGAGCGCCTGGTAGAGCGCGCTTACAAATTCCGCAGAAAAATCCCAGCCGTTGACCAGTCCGCCGTCCCGAATCGTGCAATCCAGAATTTTCGCTTCCCGTTGCTTCCCCGTCATTGCCGTCTCCTCCATTTCGAATCCCTCTACCAATACAAATAGCCCCGTCCCTCCAGGGACGAGACGCGCTCGCGGTACCACCCTGATAGAGGACGCGAGCCCTCCACCTTCGTTGCGATAACGGCAGCGTCCTGCGCCGCCGACCTGGACTACTGACGCCTCTGCGCGTTGGTCCAGGCAGCTCCGGAGTGTACTTCGCGCGTCCACGCAGACCGGTTCGCAGCAACCACCGGCTCTCTGCACTGCGGCAAACGCCTACTCTCTCCATCTCAGCCCGTCACATGTAAAATTGCGAGCATCGTAGCACATGTACAGGTTCTACGTCAACCCGCAAAATCAGCGATGATGCAATCATGGCTCATTTGTGCCCAGGTTCTCTGAATTTACCTTTGGAGTGTCGATGATTGTGCGGATGTAGAAACAAACTGATCGAATGTTTGACTATTATGCTTATTGATTGCCGGAAACCTGATCACGGCCGTATTCGGAGAATGCGCCGTTGCGGACAGGCTGACATGCGCCTTCAGGCCATCCTTCTGATCGTTGATGCTGAAAGCTGTTCGCATGGTTGTTTTCCAGGCGCCGGAAAAACCGGTGCTGAGCGTGAAGGTCGACTGGCCCATAGAGAAGGCGGAAGAACCAAAGGCAGAATTGATCTGCTTCTCAATCTTTGCCTTCGGTTGTGCAAAGAAACCCTCAACATGGATCATGGAATTTTTCCCATATATAGATTGCAGATCATTCTCAAAGCGCGCTTTGTGCTGATACATGGTGTTGATGAATGAATCCAGGATTGTCCGCAACTGAGCCTGGTTGAAGGTGATGCTGATTGCATTGACGCCGATTCTTCTGATATTGCGCTCCGGAATGCTTTGGACGAATGCACTGCCAAGGTCCCTGATCGCCTTTACTTGTTGCGGTGTATGCCTGTTTTCCTTGGCTAACTGACCCCAGAACTGTTGAATCACTGCGGCGTATCTCGGACCTGTAAACAAGTACTTCGGAATCTTCGGTATGTTCACTGTGGGAGTATTTCCGTACGTCTGCCCCGTTACTGTCTGGGTACCGCCATTTGCTTGGGAGAGCTGACTGCCCATTGCAAGATTCAGCAAAGGTTGAAATTGGCTTAACCCAGCGACAAAGTCATTCTGATTGATCCAAAAATTCGCCGAATACGCCCTGGAGAAACCTTTCAATGTGAAGTCGAGTTCCGCCATTCTGCGGGAGGGAACAGATGCAGATTGCATGACCAAGGTGCTTCCTTTGAATTGCTTCAAGATATCCGCAGCGGATGGAGGCGTTTTCCCATTGAACGACAGTTGATCTAATTTCATCGTGATCGCGTCATCCTGACCGCTGGCAAGAGATGAGTGAATGGCCATGTAGTTCACGGCGTTCAGCAATAACTGCTTCGGAGATTCAAAAACTCCCGATTTTGCCGCGAGGGCTACACTTCCACTGCACAGAACCAGGGCGAAACTCGTAGAGACAGCAATCCATTTCTTCTTGCTTGACATGATATTCCTCCAATAAACTTATATTTATCGCACCTGGATAGGTTTGATATACAAACAAAAATATAAACAATGCTAATTCTATTATGATTCATAACAGAGGATACATCATCTGTCAAGACTATCTCGAAAATACGGTGGTCTCTGCCGGTCGGAGTCATCTATTGCGTCCCTGCTCAGACAGCGCTATCGCTAAACTCGCGACGGGCACAATAGATGACTCCGACCCGAGCGGGCTTTTTCATTCATTGATGGCGGCGTGCCAGCGCCATGGGAGTCTATCTCGAAATAAAGTCGCAATGTCGCCTGACTAGAGCATCACACCGGCCATGTACACTCCAAACGCCATGACAACGCCCGAAATTGTCCACACCGTATATTTGTAGACACCCTTCATACGCCAGGAAACCGGGAGGACTCTGGCCTCCAGCAGGAGCAGAAAACCCAGTACAATCGGCAGCAGCATCGCATTCATGACTTCCACATCGACCGCAAGCGCCACAAGGTTCAGACTAAAGATGACCAGCAGCGCACCCCCAACATGAGCAAAAGAATAAATCGCATAAAACCATTTCGCCTCGCGAGGGCGATCGTTCAGGCTGTGTTTGAATGCAAACGCTTCGCCAATGCCCCACGCGCCGGCGATGGATACCACAAGCGCCGCGATGAAGCTCGCGCCAAGCATTCCCAACCCAAACAGAGTGTTGGCGACAGATCGCCCCAACACCGGCGTCAACGTGGAAGCGATCTGCGCAACGTCGTTAAGAGGATGATTCGGATGACTCTGCCCAATCGTGGCGGCTGTCGCCACAACAACCGCAATCATCAGAACTTGCGACACGATGGCGCCAATCACTGTGTCCCACCGTGCTGTACCCACTTGTGTGATCGTGAGCCGTTTGTCGATCACGGCCCCCTGCTGGTAGAAGATCATCCATGGCATGATCACGGCGCCTACGTTGGCGGCGAGCAGAAACATGTAGCTCTGGCTGCGCCAGGGTACGGATGCCAGCTCCGCGACCAGTTGCTGTGGATTGGGATGGGCAAGAACCGCCATCAGAATAAATACGAGTTCAAAAAGCCCTACAGCAATGCCGACCCGTTCCACACGCCTGTAACTGCCGGACAAACCGAGGAAAATAAGCAGTATCGTCGCGATGCTGACGGACAGCCAGCCAGGTACGCCAAACAGTTGCGAAGCGCCCGCAATTCCGCTGAATTCGGTAACCAGGGCGCCCACGGCCGATAAAAAAAGGGTGCCGACAGAGAGCATCGCCCACTTCATGCCGTAGCGCTCCCGGATGAGCGCCCCATGACCTTTGCCGGTCAATGCGCCGAGACGAACCGTGATCTCCTGGATCACGTACAAAATCGGTATCAGAATCACCAGCGGCAACAGCATGCGGTAACCCCACTCAGCCCCTGACTGCGCGGCCGTAATGACGCTGCCTGCATCCGTATCCGCCAGCATCACCATGATGCCCGGACCGACGGCGGCCAGCACCCATGATACCTTGCGAAGACGTGCAAATCTGAGATAACTCGCGTCAGCGTCCAAAATAAATACCCTCCGTATCAACCCATTGCCTTCAGTGTGTGATTATCCAAACCCCGCGGATTTCCTGCATCGCGGGTTTGCGAAGTGGTCTCATCATAAATTTAAACTCGACTAAATTAGTCAACATTCGTGCCGAATATCATTATATTGTTCGTACACCTGAACGTAAATAGTTATATTGTACTACTCCGGAAATATCGATCGTCTCTGCCCGCCGGGATCGTATGCTGCGCCGCTTCTCAAACACGGCTGCGCCGAACTCGCCTCGGCACAGCCGTGTTTGCGAAGCGTCCGTATCGAGGGTAAGATGCGTGTATCTTGGCCCTCGATACGCAAACATAATAAAAAGGACTGGGTCTATGCTGAGGAAATACAAACTTCAGTT